>JAFQVE010000097.1 GCA_017408185.1 Oscillospiraceae bacterium
AGCCGAGCATACAGTCGCGAACCTCATCATACTCGTGTCCCTTTTCCTTCCACTCCTCGGGAGTGAAATGACAGAAAGGCGGCAGATAACAGCAATGCTTTTCGCACATTGCCTCAAGCTCTCGCAGAGCGGCATTTATTTCCGAACGTTTCATATAAAAAACCTCTTTTCATCTGATTTAAAACCAAATAAATTTTATCATATCAAGCATTGCTTGTCAATTAAAAAACCGGGAGCTGCTAAAACGCAGTCCCCGGCACTTTGATATTCAGTTTACTTAACAAGCTTTTTTGCTGTTGCAACAACGTTTTCAACAGTAAATCCGAACTTCGGGAAGAGCTTTGAATACGGAGCCGAAGCGCCGAAGCCCTCCATGCAAATCTTTGCACCGTCAAGACCTACATAGCGGTCAAGACCGAAGCCGCAGCCTGCCTCAACAAAGACTCTTGCACGGATGCTCTTCGGAAGAACGCTCTCGCGATATTCCTCACTCTGCATCTCAAAGAGCGCAACCGACGGCATTGAAACGACGCGCGCAGCAATTCCCTCTGCCTTAAGCTCATCATAAGCCTTATAGCAAAGCTCAAGCTCTGAACCGGAGCCAATGAGGATAACCTCTGCATTGTCGCTGTCGCGGAGGACATAACCGCCCTTGAGTGCAGCCTTACCGGTCTCTTCATAGTACGGGAGGTTCTGACGTGTAAGCGCGATACCTACCGGATGCTTGCCGTTTGTAACTGCATAGTACCATGCAGCAGCTGTTTCGTGACCGTCAGCCGGACGGAAATCAACAAAGCCCGGAATAGAGCGCATTGCAGCAAGCTGCTCAATCGGCTGATGAGTCGGGCCGTCCTCGCCGACACCGATGGAGTCATGCGAGAAGACGTATGTTACCGGAAGCTCCATAAGCGCTGAAAGGCGCATAGCCGGCTTCAAGTAATCAGAGAACACAAAGAAGGTTGCAACAAACGGATGAATGCCGCCGTATGCTGCCATTGCGTTTGCAATAGCACCCATTGCATGCTCGCGGACACCAAAGTGGATGTTGCGGCCTGCGTAATCGTTTTTGCTGTAATCTCCGCCTTCCTTGATGTTTGTCTTGTTAGACGGTGCAAGGTCAGCAGAGCCGCCGAAGAGACTCGGCATAATCTTTGCAAGGCGGTTTATCATCTCGCCGGAGAGATTACGTGTAGCGTTTGCCTTGTTTTCAAATCCCCAGAATTCGTCAGAATCAAGAGCTTCCATATCGAGCTTACCGGACATAAGAGCTTCCCACTCTTTTGCAAGCTCCGGATACTTCTTTGCGTAATCGGAGAAGAGCTTGTTCCATTCGTCCTCGTTCTTGTTAAGGTCGGAAACAATTTCCTTCATATGAGCGTAAACTTCGTCTGCCACGAAGAACTCTTCTGCCGGCATCTCAAGGTTTTCTTTAAGCTTTGCAAGCTTTTCTGCACCGAGAGCCTCACCGTGAACCTGGCTTGTTCCTGCATTCGGAGCGCCGTAACCGATTTCGGTTGTAATTTTAATAAGAGTCGGCTTATTCTTCTCTGCCTTTGCCTCGTCAATCGCAGCCGCGATAACATCGGTATCGTTGCCGTCTGCAACAGAGAGAGTCTGCCAGCCATATGCTTCAAAGCGTGCACACACATCTTCTGTAAATGCAATATCGGTGCTTCCTTCAATTGTAATAGAGTTTGAATCGTAAAGCACTATAAGCTTTCCAAGTCCGAGTGTTCCTGCAAGGGATGCTGCCTCGGATGCGATACCTTCCATAAGGCAACCGTCGCCGCAAAGAACATATGTATAGTGGTCAACAATATCCATACCGTCGCGGTTGAACATTGATGCAAGACGACGCTCTGCCATTGCAAAACCGACACCGTTTGCAATACCCTGCCCAAGCGGACCTGTGGTAATCTCAACGCCGTTTACCTCGCGGTACTCCGGATGTCCCGGAGTCTTGCTGCCTTCCTGACGGAAAGCCTTAAGGTCATCAAGCGTAAGACCGTAATCAAACATATGGAGAAGCGAATAAAGCATCGCCGAGCCGTGACCGGAGGAAAGAATAAAGCGGTCGCGGTTCTGCCACTTCGAGTTTTTCGGGCTGTGCTTCATTTTTTCTGCCCAGAGAGTGTATGCCATCGGCATTGCACCGAGAGCAATACCCGGATGTCCGGATTTTGCCTTATCGATAGCTTCTGCCGCAAGCACGCGCATCGTATCAATTGTCTGCTGTTTTACCGTTTTCATTAATTTCACCTCAAAACAAATTTCGATCATATTCATTTTATCATAATTACGGAGCAGTGTAAAGCATTATTTTATTAAAACATCACTCAATATTGATTATATTCTTTCCCCGTTTTTGTAACTAAAGTGCAAAAATAATGCAGATTTGTACATTGACATTTTTTTATTGATAACCTATAATAATATTTGCTTGAAAACATTTGATATAACTTGAAAAGAGATGACCTGAAAATGAACAAAAAACACCTTAATGACCATAAAACAAGTTTCAGGCTTTTTGTGTACGTATGGCTCATGTATGCAGTTGTATACATGACGAAAAACTGCTTCTCCGGAGCCATGGCTTCAATCGTTGCCGAAGGGATTATGACCAAATCCCAAACCGGACTTATCACGGCGCTCTTCTACCTTGCATACGCGCCTTTGCAAATCGTCGGCGGACGCCTTGCCGACCGTTGGCGTCCGGATATGCTCATCATAATAGGTCTTCTCGGCGCGGCGACCGCGAACCTAATTATCTATATAAATCAGAATTATTATTTAATGCTCGTTGTATGGACGCTTAACGCTTGTCTCCAATTTGCACTGTGGCCTGCAATATTTAAAATTGTCTCTTCCCAGCTTGCACACGAGCACAGAATCCGCGGAGTGTATTACATAACCTTCGCTTCAACCTTCGGTCTTTGTCTTACGTTTATTTTATCAGCAGTGATGAGAAGATGGCAGGACAATTTCCTTCTTTCCGCAATACTCCTGTTCATTTTCGCAATAGGCTTTCTTATCATTTATCCTCGCGCCGAGAAAAAAATGGTTCCGGATGACGGTATTCCTGCAAAGCCGATACACGGCGATGTTGAGATTGACGAAAACCTCGACACAAGCAGTAAAACTATGTTCAAAAAGTGCGGACTCTATCTGTTCGTTACCGTCACAGTTATCCGAGGTCTTATCGAACTCGGACTTAAGAATATTGCGCCCACGCTGCTTATGGAATCCTATGATAATATCTCACCTGCTATAGGAAATATGCTTAACATAATTATTATTCTTTCCGGCCTTGTTGGTATGTTTACAGCAAAGGCTGTTTACCCGAGGCGGATTCCGGATATCATAAAGGGTATGCGTCTTTTCACGTTCCTGATGCTCCCCATGCTTTTATTCACCATGCTCGTAGGAAAAATCAATGTTGTCTTCATTATCATTTCCCTTTCTCTGACAATAGCAATGGCTGCGGCTTCCGGTCTTTTTGCTCAGTACTATTCGATGAGGTTCGCAAAATACGGAAAGAACGGTGAAGTTGCAGGAATCGTAAATGCAGGTGCCGCACTGGGAATAGTGATTCAGAGCTACGGAAT
>JAFQVE010000098.1 GCA_017408185.1 Oscillospiraceae bacterium
CTTCACAACTCCGTTTTCAATCACAGCAACGCCTGTGGCATCGGATTCATAGCGGACGGAAACTTCCTTTTCCTTTGCCACCGAGCCATCGTCGAAGCAGGCATTTGCCGAAAGCTCTTTTTCTCCGCCCACATAAAGGACTTCATTGTCTTTGAGGTTAACCTCCGCGTGAGTATAAGCTACTTCTTTTACAAGAACATCCAATGTGTCGGAGAATGTGTCTCCTCCGATTTCCACTGTAACGGTGAAGGTTACGTTACCTGCGGAGATTCCCGTGATATTGCCGTCCTTGTCGATTGTTGCAATGTTATCATCGGAGCTTTCATAGGTCACTTTTGCACCTGCGAGCTCAACCGATTTTCCGCTGCTTGTGTTTATTTCAAGCACAGCTTCTTCCGTTGCACCGACTCTGAGATAATCTCCGGAATATTCAAGAGCCGCTCCTGTGATTCCGGTTTTTGTAAGCGTGATCGATGTGGGCTGAATATTGGCTTTCCCCGTAATTTCGCTGTTTTTTGCCTTGAGAACAAGCACATATTCACCTGCATCATCAACTTTTACTGCACGGAGCGCAGTCTTTACATTATACTTAGTTTCATATGCGCCAAACTCAACTTCGCCAAGCCTGTATTTTTCATCCATACGGTTTTCCTCGGCTTCCGACAAAGGTGAGAGATAAATATCTGCCGCACCGCCGGAAGTTCCCACCATATTCGTAAAGTCTGCCACATAGTAGCCACCATAGGGGATATCAAGGGAAAGTGCCATCCATTCCCCGTCCGAGGTCTGTGCCTGAATACCATAAGGGTGCATTATTCTCACGGTAGCGGCGTTTGCGTTGTATCTTTCAAGAAGCGTTTCCGAAAGGCTCTTATACTTCCAGTTCTTTGTGAGCTGATAATTCTTTATCATGCCTATTCCGGAGTTGTTGGTATAGCTCTTGAAGTCATAGGTATACACATCAACATCCTCTTCCGCAATTTCTTCGAGATAAAGGCTTCTTATCTCAAGGTGAGGCTGTCCGATTGTATCATCCTTGGGGCTTAAATCCGTCATCGCAAACACAAGATAGTTGCTGCCTGCTTTAAGCTCTACCGCCGGAAGGGTTGTTACTCCCATCATATCAAAGCCTGCGTTTGCACCGTTAAGGTCATAGGAGTCATATGTACCAACCGGTGCCATACCGTAAACCGTTGAAATTATGCCCGACTGGGTTGCCATATTAAAGCCACGGGCTTCGGCTGTCGCTTTGTCAAACATATACACGCTGACTATTCTTCCGCCCGATGCATAGTCAAAGCTGAGTGTTGGGCGGTAGAATCCATCCTTCGGAACGATGATTTCAAAAGAGAATCCGTTGTTACCGGGGATTCTTACATCACGATTTCCCGGTGTTCTGTACCAGAATCCCGTTGCATCATATCCTGCACCATGAGCATAACAAAATGAAAGTAAATCCCATGGGTCCGATACATCCGGGTTGTTGTCCGCAAGGGTTTTTCCGCTTGTTTCAACGTATTCGTCTCCCCACCAGATTCTTGTTTCAGTATCACCTACTGCAGCATTTGAGAACACATAGTTTGCACTTGCTGTGGGAACCAATTTGAGCTTTAAGGAGGAAAGCTCAAAATAACAGCTTTCAGCATTTTCGTTCATTTCCTCGTTCTTATCGGTTATACTGAACACAAGGTAATATTCACCCTGTTCATATTCATTTTCGGGGAAAGTTATTTCTCCCTTGCTGTCAATCTCTCCCGATACTGCATTTTCATCAAAGGTATCAAAAACTGCTGTGGGAGAAAGGGATGAAACCGCCGCTTTGATCCCCTCGGAGGTTGTCATATCAAAGCCGTTTTCCGTTGCAACCGACTTCTTGAAGAGATATGCGCTTATGATTCCGCCAAAGCTTCCCTTATCATATGTAAGTGTCGGTTTGTATGTTTCGCTCTTCGGAACACTTATTTCAAAAGCTATTCCGTTATCAACAGAAGCAACGTTTTCCGAAGCTGTTTTGAAGGAAATGCCGTGAGCAAGATATTCTCCGCTTTCAAGACCGTCAAATCCGAGAACATCCCATGGCATAGACACAGCTTCAACGATATCCGACATTCCTTTCTCGCTTGCATCGGAGC
>JAFQVE010000099.1 GCA_017408185.1 Oscillospiraceae bacterium
CGAACCGGCGACCCCCAGAGCCACAATCTGGTACGCTAACCAACTGAGCTATACCCACCATATAGTCATAACTTTGAACAGCGGCACAAGTTTTTCATAATGGCGCGCCTGAAGGGACTCGAACCCCTGACCCACTGCTTAGAAGGCAGTTGCTCTATCCACCTGAGCTACAGGCGCACATTTACAAAAAAATGGAGCGGATGATGGGAATCGAACCCACGTAACCAGCTTGGAAGGCTGGAATTCTACCATTGAACTACATCCGCATATCTAAGCTTATAAATTATACAACGTAAATCAAGAAATGTCAAGACCTATTTTTCATTTTTTTCAATTTTTTCTAAAAAAGTGAGAAGCGGACAAAACAGCCCGCCTCTCAGCAACTAATTATTGTTCTTATTTTTCCAGTGCATTATACAGCATCGTTGCAATTTCTGCACGGGTTACATTTTTCTTCGGATTGAATTTTCCGCCGTTTCCGGAGATAAGTCCGAGAGCCTTTGCAATTGCAACGTATCCTACCTTATCGGCAGACATCTGCGCTTCATCCGAAAAGCCGGTCTTGTAAATCCCCTTAAGCTCTGCTGCACTGCCATATCCGAACATACGCACAAGATATGCGGCACATTCCTCACGCGTCACCTTCTTGTCCGGATTTTTTTCACTGCTTTTGATTACTTCACGTCTGACAAAGCGGTCAATATACGACGCGTAATCGTTTTCCGTTACCTCATACGGGCGATATCCACCGTCAAAGCAATCCATTATAAGCGCTATTTCCTTTTGTGTTATCGCTTCGTCAGGACGGAAAAGCTCATCATAGGATATAATTATTCCGTTATCGGCAAGTGTCTCCACCGCATGCTTTGCCCAATGATTCTGAATATCCGGCTGAAGCTCATACTCATCGGGAGACTCCTGCTCCTGCCCCATACTCCAGTCATAACACTCGCCGTTTTTTGCATCGACATACGCCGGTGCGTCATCGGAAAAACGGTATACGAGAGCAAGTCTTTCAGCATTATTTGAAGCATACATCTCACGCCCCGTAGCCACATAGCACAACGCAGCTCCCGCCGATTCAATATACTTCTCAGTTGCTTCTTCCAAGGATATAATTCCGTCCGGAGCATCGAATGTTATTTCATTATCCCAATATTTCGTAAAGGAAAGAATCTTTCCCGTGCTCTCATCAACACGAACGGTTATTCTGTTTCCCTGATACTCAATCCCGTTTTCATTATGATTAAATGCGAAGTACCCGCTTGCATTTTCCTTTTCTTCCGCTTCGGTTTCAAACACATACGCCTTATCTGCAACGTCAGAAGCCCATGTGTCAATAAAGCGTTTTGCAGTCTGCTTCATGTCTGCGCGCTTTTGGGTCTGCTTTTTATCCGGGTTGTACTCAAGATATGTATAGAGCGACTTAAGCTCACCCGTCGCTGCATCAAGAACAACATTTGCACTCTCTTTTTCCCCATTTGTAAGGAAAACACGCGCTTCGTAAGTCTTTTCATCCTCGGCGCTTCCCGTCTGACGGTAGGTGACTGTTTTGACCTTGAACGACGAGACTGCCGCATTCGCCATTTTTGCGATTATCGCAGATATTTCGTTCTTTGAAAGAAGGCTTTCAAGCTCTTCAATGTTCTCAAGCTCCTCACGCGTAAGCTCGCTTTCGTACTTTTTGTTTGTAGCGCTGTCACTTACGGCGCCGGACGCACCGCCGCCGGCATCGCCCTCTTCACTGTCCACATACTCAACCGTAAAATCCTCGCCGCTGTGCGCGTCTATCATCATACCAAAGCGTGCCGGAGTATACATAAGCACTGCTCTTGCTTCATCGCGGAGCTTGTGGTAGCGAAGCGTAAGCTCTGCCGCCTCACCGAGAATTTTTCCCGCTTCATCCGCCGAAATTACGTTTTCAGCATCCGCAATCTCCTTTGGATGTGTCCACTGCGAATTCATGGATAAAACTCTTCCGTTATACTTGTCAATAGAAATATGAACATTATCACTGTAAACCGGCACGTTGTTTATCTTGCGTCCGAAGCGCACACTGACGTTATATGAATGCACGCCTCCGATATGCACCGCGCCGTCAAAATCAAGCTCGGAAACGTAAGACGGATTAACCTTTGAAATCCACTCTTTTGCAATGCGGAGATATTCTTCCTTTGAATACGCCGCAATGCCGGATTTATCATAATCACGCTCACCGTCACGGTAATAATACGAGATTATCTCGCCCGATGCAAGGACGCTTGCGTTTATCGAGCTCGGATTTTCCGCAGTATCTCTCCATATGAGCTCGTAAACATTCTGCCCTCCGGCTTCGTATTTTCCGCTTGAAAACTCCGTAAATGATGCCGGGATTTCAAGACGGCTTTTGGCAATTTTCACCGCATTTGTCATCTCGCTGTCCTCTGCGGCAAACGCAGTCCCGCAGAGCGAAAACAGCATCACGACGCTCAGGATAACACACATCAGCTTTTTCATTTTGTTACACACTCCTTTTTTCAGTTTCTGTTTATTAGATAATATTGCCATAGAAAAAGTTTTAAACGGAAGAAAACTTTTACACCTCGTCGCGCGTGAGATTTCGCACCCATGTGCCACGGCTGCAAAGAACCCCGCCTACAACGGCTTTTATTATATCCTCGCTCACCGCGAGCAGGAAGACAACGAGAATCGGGGCATGGAACACAAATGCCGCTATAATGCACGCCGGAATTGACCACAGATACATAAATATTATATCGAGAATCATCGCCGCACGGACATTTCCTCCCCCTCGCAGCACACCGACAATTACCATATAGTTATACGTCTTCACGAACACGCGAAGCACCGTGACCAGCACCATCATATGACCGATTTCTTCCGCCGCGGATGATACGCGGAACACCTTGTACACCACACTGTCAAGCAAAAACCTCTCTGTAAGAAACGGCAGAAGCGCTGTGATAATACCTGTAATAAACGCAAGGGTTAAAAGCCAGTTTCCGGTTTGCACCACATCTTCTTTTCTGCGCCCCGCACCGATTTCCTTGCTGATTATAACCGCCGCCGCAGTGCCGACGCCGTTGCACAGAACAAGCATTATGCGCTCTAAGCTTCCCGTTATCGAATACGCCGCAACGATATCCGCCGCACCCTGCATATGCCCGAAGATTACGGCATACATCGAATACCCGAAGCTCCAGAGCGTTTCGTTTATAACAACCGGCGTCGCATATTTTATGTAGTCCTTTGCGATAATCTTTCCCGGGCGGAAAAGCTTTTTCGGCATAAGAGGGATTTTTTTATCGAAGAAAAGAGCATATGCCGCAACTATAACTATCTCACACACGCGCGAAATAAGAGTCGCTATCGCCGCGCCCTCAAGGCCCATCGCCGGCGCACCGAGCTTTCCGAAGATAAGTATGTAGTTAAGCGCAATATTAATCGCGCTGGAAGAAACAAGCACCACCATGCCGAGTGTGGAATTTTCGGCATTTCTCTGCGCACCGATATACACCATCGACAGGCTGTTAAGCACAAACGAATACGCAACTATGCGCGC
>JAFQVE010000100.1 GCA_017408185.1 Oscillospiraceae bacterium
GCCTCTGCATTCGGATCCTTCGATATATACGGGGTTCCGTCAGGCTTGGTGGGTCGGTAACCAAAGCCGTCATCAACGCCCCATGTATAAACACTCTCGCCGGGGCGGAGTCCCTGATTATAGTTGATGGTTGTTGCTTCCGCGACCTCGGGGTAGAGATCGTTTTTAAGTGCGTCCTTTTCGCCGTTCTTTACAGCCTCTGCATTTGCCGCAATAGCACGGTTAACATCATAGCGCCCCTCGGCATCGCGACCGCGCTCGTAGAGAAGCGCAAAGTCATTTGACGGGAAAAGACGCTTGCAGCCTATGCACTGTACCTTCCACGGACGGTTTACCGGATCTGCACTGTAGATCGAGTGGTCACTCATCTGCGGATGAGCCGCAAGGTTCTCACCGCAATAATGGCATACATACCAGCCCGGATCATTACGCCAAGTAGGAGTTTGCGAAGACGGAATACCTTTGGGAACCATAAGCGAATAGTATATTTCCCAGTTGTCCAGATATTTGTCCGCCTGTGCTACCGCAGATTTGACTTGACTTTTCGCCCAATCATAGCGTTCTGCATTTCTCTTCGCATTTTCCTTTTTTTCGGTAGTATAATATGTTGAGTCCTTTTTGCCTTCATGCTCAGAAACCGTTATCTTTTTGCTCGCTGTGATAACATCTGCACCGCGGAAATTTTCAACTGTTGCCGTAATGATTGTTTCGCCCACTGCAAGGCCCTTGACTATTCCCGTTTCATCAACGGAAGCAATGCCCGCAGGCTCATAGGAATAGGAAATATCACTTGAGGGAATTTCTATTGTATGCCCACTGTTCATTTTAACGGTAAAGGATGTACTTGCTACTTCTTTCAGGAATAGTCCATCATCTGCCGCAAGCTCCGCCGAGCCTTCAACAACACCCGTATCGTCTTTGACACGAACGGGCAGAGTTGCCGTACACGGTTCTCCGTCTACAGTTGCTTTTACCGTGATATTGGCATTACCCTCCATATCTGCGGTGATAACACCGTCATCTGAAACAAAAGCAATTCTGTTTGCAGATGAGCCAAACTGTGTTGAGGTTACCCTCCTTATAACCGAGGCTCCGTCCGTTGCCGGAACAATCTCTGTTTTAACCTGCATTGTTGTCGGGTTTTCGGGGTCTGTCATGACAAGCTCGTTTGAATCTACCGAGATTATGAACATCTCATTCTCAGCAGGTGTCTCACCCGGGTAAACGCCTGCAAGAACAGCCTCATTTCCGTTTTTCAATGTAAACGTTCCGATTGAACCGTATTTCCAACTCTGAACCACGCCCGTACCGTCGGTAGGCATAAATGTGAATACATAGTATCCGCGCTCAGGAATAACGACCTTTCCGACATATGACGGTGCGTCTGCCGCCTGAAAACGGTTTGTGCTTATCTCATCGTGGCAATCATAGCTTCCGACAAGGTCATTTGCATTTGTTGAAACCTTGCTCTTGTTGACGAAAACATCTACCCCATATGAGTCATTAGATGCTGCATGATTAACGGTAAGATCATATATACCACCTTGCGGTACATAGACCTCGAGTGCAACATAGCGGCCGAGACATGAAACAATGAAGTTATCCATATACAGGAAACCGCCTTTAGTTGTTGTACCGGAGGTAGCCCCGAAGAACCTGTAAAATCCTTTTGTATTCTGATCGGTAAGTTTTTTAAGATCACCGAGCTTATTGCTACTATCCCAGCCCATGCGATTCATATCGCCCTCGATATCATAGATTATGGATATTCCGCTCTCGGTAACCTTGATTCTTGTTTTAACGCCCGTCTTATAGTTATTCTTATAGCCTGCAGTGTAAGAAACCGTGGTCTCGCCTGCGGCAATTGCAGTGACAACACCGTCCTCCGATACCGAAACGATACCTTCGCCGCCTTCTGCAATTCTGAAATCCGAGCAGGAAAGCTCAACCTCGCTGACATCGGAAAGAATAGCATGTGCTGAAAGCTGCATCTGCTGACCACGCGCAAGTGAAATCAGTTCATTTTTCGCATATGACTTCATAACAACA
>JAFQVE010000101.1 GCA_017408185.1 Oscillospiraceae bacterium
GCGGTGTTGCTACGGTTGAATATGATATGCGCGGAACTCATTACACGCGCACCTGCTTTGCATCCTATCCCGACAATGTAATTGTCTATAACGTAAAGAGTGATGGCGACAAGCTCAACGCTGCAATCGGATATGATAAGGAAAGAAAGCTTTCGCAGAAAGCAGAAGGCAATGAAATCTGCGCTATCGGAAAAACAATCTGCGGAAACCACAAATTCTGTGTCAAGATCCGTGTTGTGACCGACGGAACAGTAGTTGCAAAAAATGGCGAGCTCCTTGTCTCCGATACAAACGAATTCACCGTATTTATAAACATCGGAACAGAGTTCCGTCTCGGTGAGGACTTTGCAGAAAAGGTAACACTTCCCGAGGATACGCGCTTTGATATGCTGAAGCTCCGCCACGAAAAGGATTTCCTCTCGGTTATGAACCGTGCAGATATCGCAGTTCCCGAAGCTCCCGAAATGGAAGCGGTTTCAATGACTGTGAGAAAGCGCGCTCTCACCTGCAACAGACCCAACGACGGCGGTCTCGTCATGATGATATGGCAGTTTGGACGTTATCTCCTCACCTCTTCAAGCCGCCCGGGCACACTTCCCGCAAACCTTCAGGGTATGTGGGTACAGTCAGACGTATCGCCCTGGAGCTCCGACTATCACACAAACATAAACCTTCAGATGAACTACTGGCCGGCAGAGGTTGCAAACCTTTCCGATCTCAGTATGCAGCTCTTTGAATACATAAGAGATTATCTTCTCGAATCGGGAAAGAACACGGCAAAAGTCGGCTATAACGCACGCGGCTCGGTTGTCCACCACCTTAGCGACATATATGGCTTCACTTCCCCCGCAGACGGTCTCTGGGGAATCTGGCCGCACGGTCTTTCCTGGCTCTGCTTCAATGTGTGGGAGCATTATCTCTTCACAAAGGACGAAAGCTTCCTTCGCGATATGGCATATGATATGATTCGCGAAAGCTCACTCTTCTTCCTCGATACAATGTTTGAGGATAAGGAAGGAAGACTTGTCTACGCGCCTTCCTCAAGCCCAGAAAACCGCTATTGGGTAAAGGATGAAAACGGTGAGAATTATGCCTGTTTCCTTGCAATGAGTTCCACTATGGACACATCGATTATCGGCGGTCTTCTCAGAATGTATCTTGAGGCATCCGAAATTCTCGGCATCTCTGATGACGATACAAAGGCAGCCGAGGCGGCAATCAAAAAGCTTCCGAAGCTCTTTGTAGGAAAACACGGTCAGCTTGCTGAATGGATTGAGGACTATGAGGAAACAGAAATCGGTCACCGCCATTTCTCAAATACTTTCGGTTTCTTCCCCGATAACGCAATAACAAGAAAAACACCTGAGCTTTATGAGGCAATCAAGGTTACTCTCGACCGCAGACTCTCGGGCGGACTTGATTCTCACGGTCAGGGTGCAACAAGCGTTGGCTGGAGCCTTACCTGGCTTATGTGTGAGTTTGCAAGACTCCGCGACGGAAACAAGGCTTTTGAGATGATTGAGAACTACATCACACGTTGCACATCTCCGAATCTTATGGATCTCTATACTGCATCCAACAACGTTTTCCAGCTCGACGCAAGTATGTGTTATGTTGCAGGCGTTGCCGAGATGCTCATTCAGAGCCACGAAGGTCTTATCGCGCTTCTCCCTGCACTTCCGAAGAAGTGGGACAAGGGTTCATTCCGAGGTCTTCGCGCACGCGGCGGCTATGAGCTTGATGTAAAATGGGAAAACTACGAAGTCCGCGATATTTGGATTCTCCCGGACTTTAGTGGCGAAGTAACACTCGAGCTTCCCGAGACACAAAAGGCTCTCACCTTCCGCGATGACAACGGCAACACATACACCGCAATTGACAACAAAATAACACTGAATGCAGATAAGCGGGTACACCTCATTGCAAAATAAGGTAGATTAAATATAAAAATGCAGCTCATTTTTCAATGAACTGCATTTTTTGATGGGGTTTAGTCTTCTCCACCCATGCCGCCGAAGTTACCATTTCCTGTACCACCTGTGACTCCGCTTGTGGTAATAACATCATTTGCTGAGATATTCATTATCTGCATCTCGGGCTTTTCATACTTCATTTTTCTCACACCTCCCTTCTTCAGTTATTTTCAAAAAAGTCATCCCTGTATGCATTGACAGTGTCAAACATAGCGAGCATTGCTTTATATACATTGCGTTCAAGCTCATTTGGGAAATTCACCGTGTCATTCTGTCTTGTTTCCAAAAGGCTCTTCAAATTACGCTCGCGAATCGGAGCATATGAAATTCCGCTGTCGTCCTGAACATAGAACAGAACGAACACAGAATCGTCAAACTCATATGTATATAACCCTTTGTCATACGTCGCCGTAATATAGCTACCTTCAACTTCCGCAGTGCCGTCTTTTTTAGAGTATTTAGCCGCATCGGCATCGTTTATAATATCCTCAACGGTAAGGCTTGTCTGAGTTGCTGTCGGGTCGGAAAGCTTGCTTGCGCGGATGAAATACGCACCATAGTCAACGAGCGAGCTGTAATCAATATTTACAGTCTGCGCTGCCGTGTATACACGCGCGTTTGCCTTCAATGCCCACGGCTCGATAAGTCTTATCTGCGCACCCTGACCGTATTTGTATTCTACAGCAGATGTGGTAGGCAAAACGGTAATCTT
This sequence comes from Oscillospiraceae bacterium, assembly GCA_017408185.1. The sequence continues at coordinate 2,686 of JAFQVE010000101.1, forward strand.
ACAGCTTACAGCGGATATCGTCACTTCATTTACATTGTTATCAAAAACTCCGTCCGGCGTAACGCTTATCTCATATTCCGCAGCTTCTGTCTTCGGAACTTCAAAAGTCAGCGTTGCAACAACTCCGTTTGATGTGTCTGCCTCCAGTCCGTCCCACACAAGATTGAGTGGGTTTGCCGACATATTGCCCGGCTTTGTATAGGTAAGGCTTGTAAGCGCTTCTCCGGTCGCAATCCCGGTGAGAGTTATACCCTCAGCATATGAGACTATAAGAGTCATACCCGCAATACCCGTATTTCCCGAAAGCGTAACCGGAACGGATACGCTTTCCGTTCCCGAGCCCTGCGTGACGGTTTTGTCTTCAAGTTCTACCTGCGCACCGGAAGCAACAGCTCCCGGCAGCGCAGACAGAAGAAGAGACAATGCGCACAGGCAGACAAGTAGTCTTTTTGCTATTCTCTTCATCTTTGAAACATATCCTTTCGTAATTCAGACGAGATTATTTCGCTCTGTACTGTACCCATTCCTGAACATTGCTGATGTCAGAGCCTGTCGGATAAGTTACAGATTCGCGCGCTTCATCCTTTTGGAAGTAATAGGTATACACCTTGCTGCGGTCGCGGTAACGATACTGCGTCTTGTATATCGGCGAATTGTAGTCATAATCCCACCACGTATCCTCGTTATACCAGTGAATAAGCGGGTATGATACCCCATCCTTATTTTTATGTCCCTTTCCATATGCCTCTGAGGCACAATGGGGATGTGAGTCGGTAACTGGTAGTCTGTAGTCTAGCGGACCGGTTAATTCTCCAACAACGCAGTCTCCGGACACAGTACACCAGGCCTTTGTTCCATCCTTTGTTCTTGCCCTGTAATATTGCCAAACCTGTTTCATATTATATCCTGACACTACCTGCTGAGTTTCTACCTGACGTGAGTCACTACCATACAATTCTCCATCCTGCCACGAGCTCCAGCTTCCGTAATTACTCCACGCCCAGGTCGTATCATAGTGATTCCAACCGCTCAGTGAAGATGAACCCGATGTCGTGTACAGTGTCTGAGTATACGAATATTTTGTATCAACAATCTCGGCATCTGCAGGCGCTTCGGACGCAAGTACCCAAGCAGAAACGTCATTCTGTTCCCAATGCGCATAGAGTGTTATATCAGCAAGTGCAGTCATTATTGTTTCAGCCGTATACTCTTCGCCGCCGTCCGGCTCAGTAAACCATCCGACAAAAGTGTAGTAGTCCCTTGAGGGGCGCGGAAGCTCACCAACCGGCATATCATTTGACGCCACTATATTTTCAACAGAAACAGTTCCGCCGTTCGCATCAAATGTTATTCTGTGCGAGGTCAGATAATTTGTATATTGCTCGTCCGTGATATAGATTATTTCGCCGCTGTTAAAGGTCAGGTATGCTTCTCCTGTTACCTCTCCGCACACAAGCATATTGCCTGTTACATTGATGCTTGCAGCTATGTCGCTTGAGCGCTGAGTGAGATTTACGTTTTTAGCGACAATCGCATTTCCTGTTGAGGAAATAAGATTTAC
>JAFQVE010000007.1 GCA_017408185.1 Oscillospiraceae bacterium
CTCAAAAAGAGTTATCGGCTGACCTTCAATTCCGTCAAGTGCAACTCCGCGGATGTCGCTTCCGTTGCGAAGCTTCTGATAATCCATATGTATAACCTCCCAAGGTGTTATTAATTTTGTTATATGTATATTTTACCACTTATTTGATGTTTAATCAACTGTTATGTGTAAAAAAATCAAAGGGGTTCTCTTGCGAACCCCTTTGAACCCCCACGCTTTGTCCTGCGATATACAAGCCTGGAACAGTATACTTTTTTAATGCCGATTGAGAGTTAGCCGAAAGTAATCCCGCTCCCTGGCTTTAAAGTGGTTTCATTCCCCTCTTTGATACCTCCGGATGTTTGGATAACATCTTTTGCCTCAATTTCGATAACTGACAATTTTGGTTCTTCGTAGTTTTTCATTTTTTTCAATCCCTTTCATTAAATATTATATCTATAGATGTTTCTTTGCCGTATATTTTTTCTCCATTCATTTTTATTGCATAAGGACGAAATGCTAATGCTGCATTTTTAAACGCATCACTGAAATTGTATTCTTGCGCAAATATGTGTGACATTTTTGCGCCAAACATTGTCGGAATGACTTCCACTAAATTACCGGAAGAGTCATATGCATTAACCTTTTTATAGACAACCTTTGTACCTGTCTCGTTGGTAATTCCCATAGATTTAACTTCAAATCCAACTTCGCGATAGTTCAGAGAATCAATTCCGGAAAGCAAGATAACGCTGTATCTTGTTGCGCTATCATCTGTTTGATATTTAATGTCCTTTATATATGCATTCAGTGTTCCGAAATTGGTTTCTTCAACTTCCTCTTCCTCAACTTCACCATCCACTGACAGAACCTCGTCTGTATATGTCAGTGCAAAGGTGGAGAAACGGTCAACCTCGAAGGTGATTGTGTCCGGATTATCGTCAAGGTCAACGAGGGTCATCGGCTCGCCGTTGTGGACGTGTACGAAGTGGTAGTGCTTATGTCCGCGGTATTCCTCCGGAATGTCCATTGTTATGCGAACCTTACCGGTGGTGTCCGTATCACGCGCGATGCTCTTTATGTTGTGCGTACCCTTGCCGTCGGTCTTCGAGAGCGAGATGTTGTAATATTTCGCAATAGTCTTATCTCCCGCCGCATCGTGGATTGACTGCTGAACAAACTGCTCGTCCGTCTGTATTCCGTCCTCGCCGATTTCCGTCTCGCTTCCGTCGCTTATCTCAAGCGTCAATGTGAATGTATCGTCACTTTCAAGCTCGTCACCTGAAAGAACCTCTTCGCCGCCTGAGAGCGTTGCACCGTTGGGAGCTTCGCATTTAAGCTCTGTTATCCATTCGATAAGCTGCATGAGCCAGTCGATATACTCTTTCGAGCAATGACGTTTTTTCTTTGGCGATAATCCGTCATACCAACGTTTTTCCTCTGCAATCTTATCACGGTACTTTATTGCATCGTCGCGCCCAGAGCAATGCGGAATTCTGTCGTGACGCGTATTTTCGCGTTCTTTTACCTTTTCGTCCTTATATACCACGATATCGGTTTCGCCGAATGCTATGCCGTCAATTACTCCGACAACCGTAAATCCCATTCCGTTGCTTTCTGTAATTGCGGTGATTACATATATTCCGTCAGCTACATTGCAGAACTCATATTTACCGTTTTTCTCTGTAGTAAGGCTTCGTGCGCTTTCGTTTCCGAAAATATCACGCAGCGTAACCTCGCAAGCCTGATGCTCGCCGTGCGCCGTAACCTTACCGCTTAGTCCTGACTTGTTTTTCCTGCCTTCGCGGAGATATATTGTTTCAACCTCGTATGTTCCGGCAGCTTCAGCTTCGACATATGCAAAGCCTGCGTAATTGTTCGGCTTTAAATATCCCTTTTCTTCATGATTTTCCATCTCAACTGTCCGCGCTACTATTGCGTAATCGCCGAGAGGAACACCGCTGAAGGAATATGAACCGTCACTCTCTGTTTTTACGGAATCAACAGCATTGCCGTCCATGTCATATAACGTAACCTCAATCCAGATTTTGGGATTATGC
>JAFQVE010000008.1 GCA_017408185.1 Oscillospiraceae bacterium
AATCATACTAACGTATATTTGCAGAATTTTCTGCAGTAGTTCGCTGAAATTGCGTTTTTAAACCTTAAGGTGTTCGACTCTCCTCGGCTTAATACACGATACCACGCGGTTTACTCCCGCGGTATCACGCGTTGTCTGAACATTTTTTCCGCCGATTGACGAAACAAGCTTTTCAAGGTCGGTGCTCTGCGTTATTCCGCACTCGAAAGCAAGTACACCTCCGTCGTTTAATGAATCCCACCAGTTTTCGCATATCGCGCGGTAAAAGTCAATTCCGTCCTCACCGCCGTACAGTGCACCAAACGGTTCAAAATCAACAACTGATTTATCAAGCCCGCGCATTTCCTCCGCCGTTATATACGGGGGATTTGAAACGATAACGTCAAACTTGCCGAGATTTTCCGGAGGTTTTTTCGTCATATCCGCTTTTACGCACAAAAGCCGTGACGAAAGATGTGCATTATACACATTCTCCTTAGCAACGGCAAGCGCCGCATCAGAGATATCGGCAAGCACACCGCGGGATGAATTTCGCATAAGCCCGAGCGCTATGCCAACGCATCCGCTTCCGCAGCCAAGGTCAAGGAAACGGAACTCACCCTCGCTTCTGCGCAAAGCGCAGTCTACAAGCGCCTCGGTATCAGAGCGCGGAATGAGAACATCAGGCGTAACCTTCAGCGTTATTCCGTAAAAATCCCATTCTCCCAGGATATATGCAAGCGGCTCTCCGCGAAGTCTCCGGTCGCAAAGCCGCATCGCCGAAGATACCGTCTGTGCCGTAGCGTGAAGGTATTTATCCCTAACAAACTCCTCTCGGCTCTTTCCGGTAACATAGCGCACAAGCTCAAAAGCCTCAAGCTCTGCCATTGAAATATTCTCCGCGCGGAGCGCGCGCCTTATATCAAGATAAACATCGTTATATGTGGTAAACAAAATATCACGCCGCCTTTTAAACCTTAAGGTATTCGATCCCTTCGGATTACCAGTTATCCTTTTCCCCGTCGTCGGGAATTACCTCGCGCAGTGCCGCTATTGCAATCTCAATCATGCTGTCATCCGGCTCAAACGTCGTAAAAGACTGAAACCAAAGCCCCGGAGCACGGACAATTTTTGAAAGCCAATTGTCATGCCTGCCAAGCCAGCGGTTAACCTCATAGCTTATACCCACAACAACCGGCAGAAGGGCAAGGCGCAGTGCCATACGTATAAACGGATTTGACCAGCTCACAACCGAGAAAACAAGAATGCTTATAATCATAACCGAAAACATAAAGCTTGTTCCGCAGCGCGGGTGCTCTTTTGAAAACTTTCTGACGTTCTCAACCGTCAGCTCCTGCCCCGCTTCATAGCAGAAAATTGATTTATGCTCTGCCCCGTGGTAAGAGAAAACGCGCTTCATATCCTTCATTCTCGATACCGAGAACATAAAGAGAAGAAATATCGCTATTCTGAAAACGCCTTCTAAAAGATTCTGCAGAATCCGGTTATCCACTACCTTATCAACCGCTCCTGCAAGAAGCGTGGGAAGGAAGATAAACAGCACTATCGGTATTGCGATACCAAGCACGCTTGCTATTCCCATAACGACTTTTTCAACTGCACGGCTTCCAAACTTTTTCTCAAGCCACTTTTCAAACTTCGTCGGCTCTTCCTCAATCTCATCTATCGCAATGGAGGATGAATATTCAAGCGCTGCAAACCCGCGCTTTAAGCTGTCAAAAAGCCCCAGTATTCCGCGTATAAACGGCAGGCGGAAAAATTTGTTTTTATCCGCAAGCCTTGTAATGCTCTCAACCTTAAGCTCAATCTCACCGTCGCTTTTTCGCACGGCAATTGCGCTCTTTTCCGGTCCGAGCATCATTATCCCTTCGATAAGTGCCTGACCTCCTATCGAGGTCTTTTTACATTTGCCCATTTTTTTAATCTCCTCGTTTTTCTTTTATTCTTCTGTTTCCTTCACGGGAAGGGTTATTGTTATTGTCGTCCCCTCTCCCTCGCGGCTTTCAATATCAAGCCGTCCGCCGTGAAGATTTACAATCTCATCACTGACCGCAAGACCGATTCCGTTGCCCTGTGCCTTGCTTTTTCCTTTATAAAACTTCATCTTGACATACGGAAGCTCATCCTCGGGTATTCCCGCGCCGTAATCGCGTATCTTTATGCAGACATTTTTCCCCTCGCGCAGGATGCTCATATCTATTCTGCCGCCCTCACCGCCATGCTTCATAGCGTTATCGAGCATATTGAAAAACACCTGCTTTAATCTCTCGCGGTCACCGTTGATATAGATATCATCCTCAATGTCATTGGTATAATCGGTCACAATGCCCGCCTTTCGGAATGTATCGCCGTACATAAAAAGCGTTTCTTCAAATTCTGCCTTCAGATTCACTGTATCGACGTAAAGCGTAAAGCGCCCGCTCTCCATACGCGCAAAATCAAGAAGCTCCTCAACCATCTTTGAAAGACGGCGCGTTTCTTTAAGTATAATCTCAATCCCGCGCGCGGCTTCTTCCTTGTTTTCGAACCCCACTGCCGTAAGTGTCTCGCCCCAGCCGATAATCGCGGTAAGGGGCGTGCGAAGCTCGTGGGATACAGATGAAATAAACTCGTTTTTTATCTTATCCGCGCGGGCAATCTCCGCACTCATTTCATTTATGGAATCAACAAGCTCTCCTATCTCATCGTCATATTTATTGGCAATCGTCGCGCCATAGCTTCCCTTGGTTATCTTCTTTGAGATATCCGTCACCTCACGCAGCGGAGATATGATTGAGCGCAAAAAGTATTTGTTTGACACAAACACAAGCAAAATCATAATTACACCGACAAGAAGAGCCGCAACAGTCTGCAGAAGGATGCGCCTGTCCACCACCGAAAGGCTTGTCACATACCTCACAACGCCGACAACCTTATCATCGCCTGACACAAGCGGACTTGACACGCTCATTATCCTCTCGCCGGTATACGCATCACGCCCGACAAAGGCAGATGTTTTGTTGAGCGCAACCGCATCCGCTATCTCCGGCGTTTCCGGACGAAGCCCCGCCGGAAGCCCCGACGATGACATCACTATTCTGCCGTTGGAAAACAAAATCTGACGCTCAACATTGCGCATCGACGGCGTACCGACAAGATTGCGCTTTGCATTCTGATAAAACGAATCCATACTTAGCGTAAGATCACGTGAGAAATATTCAGCGCTCATCTCCGCGCTGTTTATAAGCCCCGTGCGGATGTTCACATAATAATAGTTCATCGCAGAAACAGAAAACACGCCCACGCAAATCGCGATAATAAGCGCAATGTATATAAGATTATTTATCATCCATCTGCGACGGATTCCTATAGAATGACGCATTGCGGCGTGCTCTCCTTTCTTTTAATCGCTCCACTTATAGCCGTAGCCCCACACCGTGCGGATATACTTTGGGTCGGCAGGGTTATCCTCTATCTTTATGCGAAGCCTGCGGATGTTTACATCCACGATTTTCAATTCGCTCATATTACTGCTTCCCCAGACTGCAGAAAGCATATCCTCACGGGATATGGCGCGGTCCGGATTTTCAAGAAAATACTGCATAATTGTATACTCAACCTGCGTGAGGCGCACGCGCTTGCCGTCCTTGTCAAGCGTGCGGTTGCGCGTATTGAGCAAAAACGGCCCGCTTCGAAGGCTTGATGTATCCTCGGAAACCACATCGCCGAGCCTGCGGTAAAGCGCATCAATTCTCGCAATAAGCTCTGTCGGAGAAAACGGCTTTGTGACATAATCATCCGCCCCTGTCATAAGCCCCGTAACGCGGTCAACCTCCTGTGTGCGCGCAGTGAGCATAATTATGCCGATTTTAGACCCGCCGGAGCGGATACGTCGGCACAGCTCAAACCCATCAATACCCGGAAGCATAAGGTCAAGCAACGCAACACCGACTCCCTGCTCATGGCGCAAAAGCTCAAGTGCATCCTCGCCGGATTCCGCCTCGCAAACCTCATATCCTGCACGCTCAAGATTTATAACAATAAAGCTTCGTATACTTGCCTCATCTTCAACGACGAGAATTTTTTTCTTTGCCATCTTCCTGCCTCCCTATCCAAATGATATTTCGGAGAACCATTCGCTCTCGATATTTCTGAGTGCCGCTTTTATAAACGCCTCATCAATCCGCGTTGCAAGGTAGCTCTCGCTTTCAATCTTTGCGGCAAAAATTCTGTCCTCGCGTTCTGCCACAATAAATCGCCCTTCTTCTGTGGCATATGCATCGCGGCTTCCTCCCGTAAGCATATAAAGCGAAAAAAGCGGTGCTTCTATATGCTCATCGGTATCCCCCTGCATAATCTCACGCGTCGAGAACGAAATCCCGATCTCTCCCGCCCGCGTTACCGTGCGTGAAGCGTAAACACTTCCGCTCCACGATGTAGGCAGAAGAAGATACCAGCCTTCGGAATACGAATGATAGGTAAATGCGCTCGGAATGAGTGTGCCGTTTTCCGAAACCGTGCTCCAGCGGTATGTCCGGTTGGTAGCCCCTCGAAGAGCGTTCTTTTCCGTCTCCTTCGGTATCTCAAGAACGCCGTCACCCGTAACATCTGCACATGCGGCGCGCGTAACGCATATATCGCCATTCGGAAGCAGGTTTACAAACCCGTCTTTCCCATATGCAATAACGTCCGTGATAACTCCGTCACCACACTCACGCTCTATGAAAACTCCATTCTTTCCCGGGCTTGTCATACCTGTTTTTATTCTGAGTATTTTCCCGTCACCCGGTGCAAGCCGCGCGCTGCTCCTCTTTCCGAGCTTTCCGCCGGACACCGTGTACACATCGGCAAAAAAGGCTCCTCCGCGCTTTACCACTGCAAGAAAATCATTTCCGCCATTCCCGTCAATATCGCTCACGGAATACTGATGTGCCGAAGTTTCAAGAATCTTCTCCGCTGCGCTGTCACCGAGATCATAAACAGTTATCGGATGGCTTCCGTCACCGTCCGCACCCCACTCTACAATGATTTCATATCCGTTCTTACCCAGAACATCGCTGTAGGATACGGTGTAAAGCTCATTCTCCGAGCCTTCGATAATATCAAAGAGAGTGAAGCCGTCCTCGCCGTTTTCAAAAATATAAATAAACGTTTTGTACGTTTCCTGAATATCTCGCAAGAAGGCAATTCCCTCTTCCTCGCCGTCTCCGTCAAGGTCTATTAGCTGAAGCGGCTGACGGTTAAGCCCGGAGCGCGGTTCTGAATAATCAAATCCCCCTCCGAGAACGCTCTCCACCGTCTCGATAAGCCTTCTTTGCATCTCCGGCATTTCCGGCACGGCAAACATATCCGACGATGTTCCGCTTCCGCATCCGCAAAGCAGAAAAACGCATATTAAAATGAGTGAACAAATCCTCTTCATACCGTCTCTCCTCGGCTTAAAAAATACTTACAGCTATACATTATTTATTTTACCACAAACTCGCTCCCGTGACAAGCATTTTAACAGGAATAATTTTATCATTTTGCGTATAGACTTAAAATATGAGGAGTGTGATTTTTCATGAATAAATCCAAAAAGACAAAAATAGTATTTATCTTAATTTCGCTCGCAGTCGGAGGGCTGTCCGCATTTCTTACAAGAAACAATATGAATGTATTCGACACAATACAAAAACCTCCGCTCACCCCGCCGGCAATCGTCTTTCCGATAGTGTGGACAATTCTCTTCACTTTGATGGGATACAGTGCTGCGCGAGTATATCTTGAGGATCCGAAGTCAAACGCAATTGAGGTCTTCGGCGTAAATCTTGTCGTAAACTTTTTCTGGAGCATTATATTCTTCAATCTTCAGGCTTATACCTTCGCCTTTATCTGGCTTCTCCTTCTCATTGCCGTCGTTGTCGTTATGATAATAAAGTTTTACCGGGTCGACAAAGCCGCCGCCTTTCTCCAGCTTCCGTATCTTGCGTGGCTTCTCTTTGCGGGATATCTCAACCTCTATATCGCACTGATGAATTAAAAAACGTCCATATAAACAATCACACCCGCTGAGTGCGTTTTGCACGCACTCAGCGGGTTGTGTTTTGCAACCAAAGTTTGACAAAATATCCTCTGATATGCTATAATAGGCATAAAAACAATACGCGGTGCAAGAAAATGAAAGAAAACAATTTTATAATAGGCACCTACGACGGACGCTATAACACTTTACTTGGTGTTAGCTTACCCGAATTGAATATCGTTCAGTCAACAGGTCTGGAAAAACATATCTCCAAAAGACATCCCAATTGTTTAAAGTATTTAGACAAAACAGAAGAAATAATTTCTGCTCCAGATTATATCGGAACAAATCCCAGAGAATCCGGCAGTTTTGAGTTAATAAAACAATATGATGACAATATACTTATCGGAATAAAACTTGATATCAAGAACAATTACTATTATATTGCAACTCTGCATGATATCAAACAATCTAAGATCAACAACCGTTTATTTAGCGGAAGGTTAAAAAAAATCTCGCAGGATTATTGACATTTTTTTGCTTCCAATGTATAATATAAGCGTAGAGTGGATATAGTTATATACATACTTGATTATTGAGCTTCGGAAATGGCTCCCGATGCACTCTTTTATAGAGTACCTGAGATGATGGATACGCCGCCCATCCAATAATTAAGTATGTCTCGGACACATCGAAAGATGTGTCCTTATATTTTTACACTCCCGTAGTATGCGTGCTTGCACACTATGGGAGTGCTTTATTTCTTGAGGTAATATTGCAATATCGCCTTTTTTATATCCGGAACTGCGAATGCATTTGTTTTTAGTTTTTTTCTGCATCTGCGGTGCTTCGCAGTTCCAGAACATACTCTTCCTTTAAAAATTTTTCCACAAATGCAGACAAAACGCTTCCAATTACGTATCCCTTTTCTTCACAAACAGATTTGAACCTGAAATAAATCTTTTTGTTAGCCATGGTATGTATCGTGCGCGTATTTTCTCTGTTTCTGTCAAATTTGGTAATCGCTGCTTCTTCCAATTTAAAACTTCCGTCGCAAAACTGTTGCATAAACGTTTCCAGGATTATATATAACGGAAGCCTTTTTCGTTTAATGATCGCATAAAATTTCTCCGCCATAGCATCTTTAGTATTCCACGCAAGATTTGTTGTTTCTTCCGGTATTACATCACTTTTTAGTTGTCTGCCCATAAACACTTCTCCTTCCATATTGTTGCCAAAGTCCGAAATTTGCACTTTATGCAAATTTGTGCACATCAACTTGCACAACATACAATTATGATATCACAAACTCGTACCTAATGCAAGAAAAATGTAAGATGATTGCTGTATGTGCAAGAAAGGATGTCGGGCTATGTATGATTTTGGGGTAACTCTTAGAAATTACAGAATGGCGAAAAAACTGACGCAAAAAACGCTCGCCGCAAAAGTAAGTATCAGCGAGAGTATGATTTCGCGTTATGAGAAAAATGAAGTTTATCCACCGCTTGAAACTCTCCGCTCTCTTGCGGCAATACTCGGAGTATCGCTTGATGAGCTTTGCGGAACGGAAACGCGCGGTACAGCTTCGCTTTACGGTCTGACCGATGAGCAGGCGGCAATTACAAAAGACCTTATCGCCGCTTTCCGCAACCACAACGAAGCTTTCAAAAAGCAAATTACCTCTGAGCATTACGAGCTTCTCGGCAAAATCACCGCGGAATTTTCAAAGTAACAAAATTTCACCGTATCATTCTCCGGATAAATTCCGAAACGATACGGTGTTTTTTCATAGCCTCATAGCTGTAAAGGGTTTAATTGAAATTAACATTTTCCAAAAAGCGTGTAGTGAACTTCTGCCGCCAAGTTATTACGCATACCGAGCGCACTAAAAAAGGCTTTGCTGCACTTTTAAGTGAAACAAAGCCTTTAAATCATAGTATGTTTTTTAATTTTCAAGCAATTTTCTCAACTCGTCTTTGCTTGGTAATACAGTCTGATATTTACTTGCAAAAATCTGTGTATTATCTTCGGGCAATGTCATTTCGACAACAGCCTGATTCTTATCCTTGCAGAGAATTATTCCTATTGTTTTATTCTCGTCGTCAAGTTTCACATTTCTGTCATAGAAATTTACATACATTTGCATTTGACCTATGTCTTGATGCTTCAGTTCGCCGATTTTTAAATCGAATAAAACAAAACATTTAAGCAATCGGTTGTAAAATACAAGGTCGCATCTAAAATGTTCTTCATCAAAAGTAAGGCGAACCTGTCTGCCTACAAAAGTAAATCCTTTTCCAAGTTCAAGCAAAAATTTCTGCAAATTATCAATTATGCGTTTTTCAAGCTCTGTTTCAGAATATTCCGCAAGCTCCGGCAATCCCAAAAATTCAAGCACATAAGGATCTTTTACCAAATCCGATGGAGTTTCAATTATCTGTCCGTTTGTAGACAGCCTTTTTACATTTTCTTTATCTGTGCTTAAAGCCAATCTCTCATATAAAGAGGTATTAAACTGTCTTTTTAATTCAGACAAACTCCAATCATTTTTAACAGCTTCAATTTCGTAAAAATGTCTTTCGTCAACATTATCAATGCGCATAAGTTTTAAATAGTGTGACCAACTGAGATAGAATTTTCTGCCCGTTTCAGTTGACGGAAGATTTTTAGATTGGGGAAACACTGTTTCCCCAATTAAGTCGTGGGAATAAATTATATAAAATTTACGCATTAGTTTAAGGCTGTCCTGTGAATAGCCTTTACCAAAATTTTCCGTTAAATAAGCAGATAAATTTTTCAAAATAAACTGACCGTACTTTGCACGCTGTTCTCCGTTTTGTTCTTCTTCCACAATCATTCTGCCTATTTCGTAGTATGTGTAAACCATAGAAAGATTAACAGCAGTTTTAATATTATGCTTTGCTTGTGCAAGAATATTACCTACTTTTTCGAGAAAGTTATTATCCATAGCTAAATCTCCAATTCTATTTACATATACTTATTAACATAAATAACCTATAATATTATACCACTCAAATGTGGTTTTTTCAAGAATTTGTATCAATAATCAGCACTTTGCGGTTGAATGAAAAAGTAACAAAAATTGACTTTTAGGAAAAAGCGTGTATAATATCAAGTGTAGAACATACTTTATTTTATATAAGAATTGTGAGGTGGAGCTTATGTTGACTATAGCTCAAATTGCAAACGCGGCAAAAATCGTCGCCGGTGAATATCCGATTTCCCGCATACATTTATTTGGCTCGTATGCAGAAGAGCGCAACACACCGGAAAGTGATGTTGATTTGCTCGTGGAATTTAATATGGACAGCGTATCACTTCTGATGCTCGCTTCATTGAAGTACAGACTTGAAGAGCTTCTCCGCGTCGATGTTGACGTAATCCACGCACCAATTGAAGATAACGCACTGATTTCTCCTGAAAGGCTGGTAGAAATCTATGCAGCATAGAGACAGAATTATTTTAGATAAAATTTCGGATGAATTGTCACTGGCACTTGATATGCTCGGGGAGCTTAATTTCGATAGCTTTGATAAAAATGAAATGATGAAACGTGCAGTTTGTATGACTGTTATTAACATAGGCGAGCTTGTAAAAACAGAACCGGCTGTGAAAAGGTCTTTGACTTTTTCACAGCCGGTTTTTTGCGTCTTTTTATCAGCTCTTATTCAAAAAAATACTTTTTTGTGTTGTTATATGAAATATCCTGAACGATTTTGCCGAGAAGCTTTATATCACGCACGATAAGTCCGCGCTCCGCCCAGTCACCGAGGAGGTTGCATACAATTCTTCTGAAATACTCATGGCGGGTATAGCTTAAAAAGCTTCGTGAATCGGTCAGCATACCGATAAACTTCGACACAAGGCCGAGGTTTCCGATTGCGGTAAG
>JAFQVE010000102.1 GCA_017408185.1 Oscillospiraceae bacterium
ATGGCAAATAAAAAACACTGGTGGCAGGAAGTGCCGCTTACGATAAGTGCTGTTCAGGCTAACTGGGGTAATGACCCGGAATGGGTGCTTGATGAGTATGTAGCAAAGCAAGGTTTTAATACAGAGCAGCTTCTTCATTTGACAGCAGAGGGGATACTTGGAAACTATAACGAGAAACGCGACGCAAAAAGGCTTGATCGCTATCTTCAGAAATCAAGGGCACACGGCATCCGCGAAATAGTGTATTTTAATACGCATATAGTTGATGGAGATACCGCAAAGGAGCATCCGGAGTGGTGCGAACGCACCTCTGACGGAAAAGCCATGATCCAATACGGCACATATAACCTTGTTTGCGTAAATCCCGAAGGCTCGTGGCATAAGCAGTTTTTAAAGGATATAGAAGCGCTTTGCAAGCATGACATTGACGGTATATTCCTCGATGGTCCCGCCATGCGTGCGACCGGCTGTTATTGTGATGCGTGCCGCGCAACTTTTGAAAAAAGGTTCGGACATTCAATTTATGAAGCCACCCGCCGTGAGCTTTATGAGCTGCGTATAGGCTCGGTTACGCAGCATATAAAGGAGGCTTACGAGCTTGTAAAGAGCATAAATCCGGAGATTGCGCTGTATTTTAACAATCACCCGATCGGTGGCAGCGTGGTTGGCGTACATGCAAGAAAGCTTTATGATTATGTCGATATCATCGGTAACGAAGGCGGTTTTCACAGAACAGAGCTTAATCGCGTCGGGCTTTGGAAACCAAGCTACAATACGAAAACCCTTGAGGCTATAGCAGGCGATGTTCTGAAGGGGGAGAAACCGCTTGTCTGCTTCTTCGCCGGAAATATGAGCGGAACTCCGTGCTACATGCACACTCCGGCTGAGACACAGCTTATATACTCCCAGGCTCTTGCAAACGGCGCTAATGTGTGGTACGGCGTTCATTTCTCACCGTCTGAGTTTATGAACACGGAAGCCTGCCTTACCGCGAAGGAAATGAACGAGTTTGTGCTTTCAAATAAGAGTATATTCGCACCGTCAAAGACCTGTGCAAGGGTTGCTATCGTCTGGTCGCGCGATACAACCGATAATTATGAAACAAGCATAGATGAAAGTGATTTTGTTGCGGCAAGAAAAGCGGATAACGCTGAACGTGGCGATCTTTTTACTGCGGTTACTTTTATGATAGATGTGCTTGAGAGAAATCACATCCAGTTTGATATTATGGATGAACATTCTATTCAGGACGGAACGATAAACAGATATGAAGCGGTTATACTTCCGGAGCTTGCCTGCGTGTCGGAAAAGACAGCGGAATGCATCAGAAGCTACGTTGCCGCGGGCGGAAATGTGCTTGCAAACTTTGATGTAGGAGTATACGACGAATTCGGGGAGTTTGAGGGAAAATCAAAGCTCGGCGATGTTTTCGGAATATCAGGTGAGCTTAAAACGGTAAAATTGCCGCTTTTTGGAACCTCGTATACGTTCAAAGAAAAGGAAGATGCCCTGCTTGATGCACTTTCATTCTTCCGCATTCCATCTCCTATGCTGAATGCCGAGTGGGATATAGCGCCCGATGCAGAGGTGCTTATGAGCACCGGTTATCCGTATGAGACTGTTTTCGGAAATATGGCAAAAGCTAAGAGATTTCCGTCCGTTATAAAGCACACTTACGGAAAAGGCTGTGCATATTACATCAGCGGAACCATCGGCGAAACGGCAACAAATGTAAGGAATATTCCGGATTATACAAATCTCGTAAGGCAGTTTTGCGATATAACCTCGCGTCCGGTTGTGAAATCCGATGCTCCGGGATTGTATGAGGTTGTATTGAGACGTCAGGAAAACCGGTTTATTCTCCATGTAGTAAATCTTACCGGGGCAATGGAAAGACCTGTTCGTGAGCTTGTTCCGTTATACAATGTTCCGTTTGAATTAAATCTCGACGGCTTCGGAATTGAAAAAGAGAAATATTCCGTAGATTCCATGCGCGGCGCAAATCTCAAAAACGTGAAGGTCAATGGCAATAAGATAAGCTTCGAGCTTGATAAGATTGACGCTTACGAGATAATAGTAATTGAATAAAAGAGGAAAGCTGAATGAATGTACTTATCTTAACGGATCTTGAAGGGATCAGTGGTGTTGATTACAAAGAACAAGTTCATGATACAAACTCGGACGGATATAAGTACGCTTGCGAAAGACTGATGGCAGACACCAATGCCGCAGTAGAGGACGCAAAGCGCGCAGGTGCAGATAAAGTCATCCGCGATGACTTTGTTGAAGAAAGACCATATCTCACTCGCATAGATGCACGTACCGTTGAGCGGGTTGCCAAAGAGATTAAAACATATGAAGATGTACAGTTTTAGGCGAGAAATAAAGAAAGGAAGATAATATGCGTGCAGGTTGTTCAAAAGAAATAATCACCCCGATTAAACCGATAAAGCTTGCTTGCGTAGGTGATTCTGACAAAAATTTCAGTTATATTCACGATGATGTATATGTCCGCTGTCTTGCCCTTGATGACGGTAAGAAGATGGTTGTTCTCATGAGCGTAGATTTGCTTTTTCATGATGCACTGCTCAATGATGCAATCGCATGCTACGCGAATGAAAAATACGGAATAGATAAAAGTTCTGTGACTGTAGGATACACCCACTCTCACACATCACCGGCTTCGCGTGGATATAACCGTAACCATCACGACGATGAATATGAGGAGCTTCTTCTTACCCGCGCAAAGGCGTGCCTTGACCGCGCTGTAAATACCATGTTTGAAGCAGAGCTTGAACACGGGACCTTTGATGCGGATTTCAATATCAGCCGCAGAGGACAAATTGATGGAAAATTTGTCAACAGACCGGATTTTGATTACCCGCGTGACCGTGAGTTTTCCGTGCTTTGCGTGCGTGATATCTCCGGCAATGTTCGTTCAGTTATAGCAAATTACGCCTGCCATCCGGTTTTTTATCCGACAAAGGATTCTGTCAGCGGAGAGTTTCCTGCACGTCTTTGTCAGCTCCTCGATACAAAATATTACGGTGCGGTATCTTTGTTCTTTCAGTCATCGGCAGGAGATGTTCGTCCGCGTCCGGCTGTGGATATGGAAAAGTTCAGCGATCCCGCGTGTACCTGGCCGTGGAAGCATGGTCTTACATTTTCAGATATCTCTGTATTTGCGGAGGATATGTGCAGAGAAGTTTCAAAGCTTATAGAAAACGGCGGATGTACTAAAAAAGAGGTGTTCTTTGATTCGAATGCTTTTGAAATAGAGCTTCCAATGGATGGAAAACCGATTGAATATTTTATAGAAGAAAAAGTAAAGCGAATAAACGATCCGGATAATGTATATCGCAATAACGCAATTTATATTTCAGACGGCGGATATGAAAAGCTTTCGGATAGCTTAATGCTTCGCGCCTCCGTCATAAAGCTTTCGGATGATTTGTACATAGCAACGCTTGGCGGAGAACCGTGTTTCGGTGTCAGAAAAGCTATAGAAAGAGCATTTGGTGATAAAAAAATAATCTTCATCGGTTACACTGATGCTTGTGCGTATATAGTGGATGACCGCATTCTTTCAGAAGGTGGTTATGAGCCGACCTGCCATCTTGAATATTGCCTCAAGGGTCCGTTCAAGCCGGGACTTGACGCACGATATACCAATGCGTTTGAAAAGGCGTTGCAGAGAATGAAATGACATCGTGATAAATGGAAAAAGACCGTGAATTGTAAGTTTTTACAATTCGTGGCCTTTTTTGTTTCAGTTTTGCGCTTGCCTGCGTATCGGAAAAGACCGCAGAATGCATCATTATCTGATTAAACTCTTTTAACTATTTCTTTTTGTGACTTAACTATGCAATCGGAAGGATAAACACCGCGCAGGGAGGTAAGCGGATACACCGAGGTGTTTTTCCCTACCACGGTACCGGGATTAATAACAGAGTTACATCCGATATCCGCACCGTCACCGAGAATTGCCCCGACCTTACGGCGCTCTGTTTTATAATCACGATCTCCTCGTATAACAACGTTTTTTCCGTCTGCTTTCAGATTTGAACATACTGCTCCTGCACC
>JAFQVE010000103.1 GCA_017408185.1 Oscillospiraceae bacterium
CAATCTGCTCCGCAGACATTTTCGCATCTTTTTCAAGCAATTCCAAAATAGCGTTTTTCAAAGCACTTCTCTCCTTTTTTATATAATATATCTATTATACTAAATTTAAGTTTTCGATGCAATAGATTTTTTATTTTTTCCAAGCCTTGCAAAATATGTGAATTTGGTATACAATAAAGATATAACTTTTTCGGAGGTTTTATTACAAATGAAAAAATTAACCGTTATGTCCGTTTTCGGCACTCGCCCCGAGGCCGTAAAAATGGCTCCGCTCGTTATTGAGCTTTCAAAAAGGCCCGAAATAAATTCCATCTGCTGTGTTACTGCACAGCACCGTGAAATGCTTGACTCCGTTCTTGACATTTTTAAGGTCCGCCCGGATTACGACCTGAACATTATGACTCCTAACCAGACACTCGCCACGATTACCACCAAGGCGCTTGGCGGTCTTGACGGTGTTCTGTCTGAGGCCAAGCCCGATATTGTTCTCGTCCATGGCGACACATCAACCGCTTTCGTAAGCGCACTTGCGGCATTTTATCACCGGATTCCCGTCGGTCATGTCGAAGCAGGTCTGCGTTCCTTTGACAAATATTCTCCGTTCCCCGAAGAGATGAACAGAAAGCTTATCGGAAGCATTGCAGACCTTAACTTCTGCCCCACAAATAACAACGCGGAAAACCTTCGCCGCGAAAACCTTAACGACGGCATTTTCATCACAGGCAATACCGTCATCGACGCGCTCAAATACACTGTATCCGATGACTACAAATTCCACAACGAAGATATAACAAAGATTGATTTTGATTCTTACCGCACAATTCTTATGACAGCGCACCGCCGTGAAAATTACGGCGAGCCGATGCGCAATATTATGCACGCCGTCCGCGATATCGTTCAGTCCCATCCGGATGTACAGGTAATCTATCCCGTCCATATGAGCCCCGTTGTGCGCGAAACCGTATACGAAATTTTGGGCGATGCGCCGCGCGTTCATCTGCTTGACCCGATCGATGTCGATGATATGCACAACCTTATGGCTCGTGCCCACTTCATCCTCACGGATTCCGGCGGTCTTCAGGAAGAGGCACCGTCTCTCGGAAAGCCCGTTCTCGTTATGCGATGTGAAACCGAGCGTCCGGAAGCTGTTGCCGCCGGAACGGTAAAGATTGCGGGAGTAAAGCGTGAGGTTATCCGCGATATGGCTTGCGAGCTTCTCGATAACGAAGAGGCATACAAGAAAATGGCACACGCCGTCAACCCATACGGCGACGGAAATGCTTCAAAAAGAATCGCAGACGCAATTCTCTGGAAGCTTGCCGGAATCGGCGATAAACCCGTTGATTTTAAATAAAAAAGGAGCGTCCCGGTATGAAGCACCGTACCATGTTCTTCGTTTTCATCGCGCTCTTTATCCTTCTCGTTTCCGTTGTTGCAATCCTTTTTCTTCCGAATATGTCGGCAACGCTTATAAACACAGTTCCTGAATATCCACCCGAGTTTCACTCCTTTGATCCTGTCAAAACCATCGGCACCGAGGCTGTTACAGTTGATAAAACAAACGTAAAAGCAATTATCGCCGCGATAAAGCGTCCGGATGAATATTTTTCAAAAACCCAGAGCACTATCTCCCACGATTCCGGAAGTGCATCCTTTGCACGGCAAAAATGGGTTAAAGGAGAGCTTTCCCGTGTTGATGTTTTCCCATCTGTTTCCTCACAGAGCCCGACGGCACATTATATATACACTGCAGAAGCGGTTTATGCATGGAGACCGGGAGAGAGAACGGCGCACAAAACTGCCCGCGGAAGCTTTGAGCCCGATGATGAGCAGATGATGATGTCATATGAAGATATCACCTCAGCGAAGGACGAGGATATTGTAACGGCACAGCTTACCGTATACGACGGCACAGCTTGTGTTTATGCCGAGGTCAGAAACCCGG
>JAFQVE010000104.1 GCA_017408185.1 Oscillospiraceae bacterium
AGCTCACGCAGGGTATCAAGCATAAGCTCGTAGTTTTCTTTGCAGTATTGCTTTAAATCCGTATTCATACAAAACGCTCTCCTTTGAAGGTTATTTTTCCTATATTATACGCTTGTTTTATGCCAACTGTAAACAATTGTTCAAAATGCGCTTGCCGAAACTTTAAAGATGTGGTAGAATAAGGTCATCACATCGTCGGAGGGAGGATTGGATAATGGAGCTTTTACAGCTTCGGTATTTTTATGAAAGCGCAAAGTGCGGAAGCTTTGCAAAAACTGCGGAGAAATATATGGTTCCGGCAACCTCGGTTTCGGCATCGGTAAGGCGCCTTGAGAGAGAGCTGGGATGCACGCTGTTTGACCGCACCTCAAACAGAATTCGCTTAAACGACAGCGGAATTAAGCTCAAAGCCTCGCTCGACGCAGTGTTTTCAGAGCTTGACAGGGCAGTGGGAGAGCTTACATCGCCCGAGCGGGATACGCGTAAAATAAAGCTCCTGGTGCGCGCAATGCGCGGTAAGATAACAGACAGGATAATAGAATACAACTCAAACCATCCCCGCATAGGCTTCAAAACGTCGTTTGACTTCGGAAAAGTAAACATAGAAGACTACGATATAATAATAGATGAAGAAACCGACAAATACCGGGGGTATGAGCGATTGCCGTTATACACATCAAGGATAGGACTTCGCGCATCGGCAAACAGCCCGCTTTGCGGAAGAAAGCTGACCTTGCGCGAGCTCTCTGATGAGAGGTTTATATCAATCGGAGAGGATAATGCTCTGCACAGGCGGCTTCTGGACGCGTGCGAAAAAGCAGGCTTTGTTCCGAATATAGTTGTTCAGAGCAATGACCTTACCTGCAACAGAAAGTTTATTGAATCCGGAGTAGGCATAGGAATTTCCAGGATTGAGGAGGCAGCGGCTTCGCCAAATGGAAAAACCTGCAGCTTAGACGTCGTGGATTTTTGCGAAACTCAGGTTATTTGTGCATATTTCAAAACGGAGAGTGCTTACGGTAATATTGCACATTTTCTCGAATATCTTAAAAAGCGATAAAAACAAAAGCCGCGCAGGGGATAACCCATGCGCGGCTTTCGCAAAAATGATGGTGGGGTGGAATGGTATCAAAAATCAATATGCAACGCCGTAGGCGAGCATCGCCGATGCAACCTTTTTAAATCCGGCAATGTTTGCGCCGATCATAAGGTTGCCCTCATGGCCGTAGAGTGCCGCCGCATCTGCCGCAGCGTTGTAGATGTTCTTCATTATATCCTGAAGCTTGTGGTCAACCTTTTCAAAGGACCACGAATAGCGCAGGCTGTTCTGCGACATTTCAAGAGCAGAGGTTGCAACGCCGCCGGCGTTTGCCGCCTTGGCGGGACCGTAGAGCATTTTGTTTGCAAAGTAAACCTTTATCGCTTCCGGTGTTGAAGGCATATTCGCGCCTTCGGAAACGCAGTAGCAACCGTTTTTCGCAAGAAGCGCGGCGCTGACCTCGTCAATTTCGTTCTGTGTTGCGCACGGAAGTGCGATATCGCACGGGATGCTCCATATACCGCTGCAACCGGGTGTGTACGTTGCACCGCTGTGATACTTGACATACTCGCTGATGCGCTTGCGGTTTTTTTCTTTAAGCTCGCGCACCGTTTCAATATCAATTCCGTCCGGGTCGTAAATATAGCCGTCAGAATCGCTCATTGCAACAACCTTTGCGCCAAACTCTGTCGCTTTGATGTGTGCGTAAATGGCAACGTTACCGGAGCCTGATATAATAACGCGCTGACCCTTGAAGGATTTGCCGTTTGCATTGAGCATCTCCTCGGTGAAATAGCAAAGACCGTAGCCCGTCGCCTCCGTCCTTGCGAGGGAGCCTCCGTAGCGCAGTCCCTTACCCGTTATTGCACCGGTAAATTCGTTCACAAGGCGTTTGTACTGACCGTAAAGAAAGCCTATCTCGCGGCTGCCAACGCCGATATCTCCCGCGGGGACGTCTGTATTTTCGCCGATGTGCTTTGAAAGCTCCGTCATAAAGCTCTGGCAGAAGCGCATAACCTCGCCGTCGCTCTTGCCCTTGGGGTCAAAATCCGCACCGCCCTTTCCCGCGCCGATGGGAAGTCCGGTGAGAGAGTTCTTGAAAATCTGCTCAAAACCGAGAAACTTTATAACCGACTGGTTTACGGACGGGTGAAAGCGAAGCCCGCCTTTGTACGGACCGATTGCAGAGGAAAACTGGACGCGGAAGCCACGGTTAACCTGAACTTTTCCGTTATCATCAACCCACGGCACGCGGAAATATATAACGCGTTCCGGCTCGCAAAGGCGTTCGAGAACGCCCATTTTTTCATATCTCGGGTCGGCATCGCACACGGGCTCGAGAGATTCAAGAACTTCGTGCACTGCCTGATGAAATTCAGGCTCGCCCGCATTTCTTGCGACAACGCCGTCGTAAACACGCTGAAGATATGCGTTTTTGAATGACATTAAGATCCATCTCCGTTTCGGGTTTTCTTATAGTATGTGCAATAGTATATCACGCAATTTATCTTTTGTCAACTTGCAAAAATCCGTTAAATAATTAATTAACAAGGCTTTTTGTGGATTTTTTTGAAATTTTAGCAAAAATAAATTGCAAAACGGTGTGACCGCCTTGCAATTTTTAGTAAAAATGACAATTAATCCACAGAGAGGAAAAATAAGAATTTACTTTTTCAGATACAGAAGCAGTGCGGCGATGTCAGCAGGGCTCACGCCAGATATGCGTGATGCCTGTCCGACAGAGCCGGGACGAATTTTAGTAAGCTTCTGCCGGGCTTCCGTCCGAAGTCCCTGAAGCGACATATAATCTATCCCGTCGGGGATTTTAACGCTTTCAAGCTTTTTAAACTGCTCTATCTGTGCCTTCTGGCGCTTTATGTACCCGTCGTACTTAAGCGAGATCTCCACCTGCTCGCGCACATCATAAGGAAGCGCAGTTCTCGTTTTGTCAAACGGTGCAAGGCTTTCATATGTAAGCTGCGGGCGGCGTATGAGGTCTGCGACCGATGCTCCCGTGACGAGCGGAGACGTTCCGGCGTTTTCAAGGAAGCCGTTAATCTCCTTACCCGGCGGGATTATAGCCTTTTCAACGCGGGCAAGCTCGCGTGCGCTTTCCTCGCGCTTGCTAATCATCCGGTTATACTTCTTTTCGCTGACAAGACCTATCTCATACCCAAGCTCTGTAAGCCTGAGGTCTGCATTGTCCTGACGGAGGTACAGACGGTATTCCGAGCGCGAGGTCATCATACGGTAAGGCTCATTTGTGCCCTTGGTAACAAGGTCGTCAATAAGCGTACCGATATATGCATCCGAGCGGTCGAGGATAACGGGGGATTTTCCCTGAAGCTTGCGGGCGGCATTAATGCCGGCGAGAAGTCCCTGTGCCGCGGCTTCCTCATATCCCGACGAGCCGTTGAACTGTCCTGCGCCGTAAAGCCCTGAAACGGTCTTTACCTCAAGCGTGGGGAGAAGTGTAAGCGGGTCGATGCAGTCGTATTCTATAGCATAGGCAAAGCGCATTATCTGCGCGTTCTCAAGTCCGCGGATGGAGTGGACAATGAGAAGCTGGATATCCTCGGGGAGCGAGGAGGAAAGCCCCTGAATGTACATTTCATCAGTACCAAGTCCCATCGGCTCAATAAAAAGCTGGTGCCGTTCTTTTTCCGCAAAGCGCACAACCTTGTCCTCAATGGACGGACAGTAGCGCGGGCCAACGCCCGCTATGTTTCCTGAGAAAAGGGGCGAACGGTGCAGATTTTCACGGATAATGCGGTGAGTTTCGGCGTTGGTGTATGTCAGATGGCATATTGCCCTGTTTTCAATTTCGTGTTCAGTGTCAAACGAAAAGGGATAGATATCCGTATCGCCGGGTTGCGGCTCCATTGCGGAAAAATCCACACTGCGCGCGTTGATGCGCGGGGGAGTACCCGTCTTGAAACGGCGAAGCTCTATCCCTGCGCGGAGAAGGTTGCCTGTAAGCTCTGTTGCGGCAAACAT
>JAFQVE010000105.1 GCA_017408185.1 Oscillospiraceae bacterium
AAAAGCTACATACAGAGCATTTCTTCCGGCAGGTCAGTACCGTCGATGAGTGAATTTCTCTATATCTGTGAATATCTCGGAGTAACACCGACGGAGTTTTTTGATGAGGAAACACCCGAACCTCAGCTGCTGAATGAGCTGCACAGGCTTTCACGTGGGCTTTCTGCAAAAGACCTCAGCGTTCTGATTTCCGTTGCAGAGCGTCTTTCGGAAAAATAAAGAGCGTGTATATCTCGTTAATTATGAGATATACACGCATTTTTATCTGTGTTCACTCATCCAGCTTTCAGCTGTTTTTTCTGACATTCTTGTGATGTTTTCGGTGGGATGGATTGAGTTTTCACCGCCGTTTACATAAAGAAAATATTTTCCCTCCGGTGTTTTGTAAAGACTTTCTTCATAGCCGTCCGGGTCTCCCGGATTTCCGCTTGTGTGCTTTAATATAAGCTCAGAATTTTCAGTATCGTATTCAATATTACAAATTGTTCTTTTCATCCATTAATCCTCGCCGACTCTTCCGCTTTGGAGATTTATATAATATTCATCGTCCAAATCTTCATCAAACTCCGAGAACACGGGCATAATTCTACCCATTCCTGTACATTCGTTTGCCGATGCCACACTCATCATATCAAAATCCATACTGTCACAGCTCTCCGGCGGCTCGGGTGGAATAAACTTTTTCTTTTTATCTTTTTCATTCATATATAAAAACTCCTTTCGGAATAAGTTTTCCCGAAAGGAGTTCATTTTAATTTGGAAAAATTTTATTTTTTCACATAGTCAAGTACTCTTTGGAGGAGAACTGCGACTTCGGCACGTGTGGTGTTGTCGTTGGGGGCGATTTTGTCGCCTTTGCCGTTGACAAGACCTGCACCGATGAGGGTGGATACTGCTTCTTTTGCATATTCCGGAACGGTATCGAAGTCCGGGTAATCCGGCGTGCCGGGGGCGGCACGCCCTACAAAGGCTTCCGTATCCTTAAGAACACGATATACCATAAGCATCATATCGCAACGCTTGATATAGCTTCTCGGTGCAAACTTGTTATCGCCGATACCGGAAACTAAACCTGTGTTACGAGCGATTGCAAGTTCCTTTGCAAAGTAATCATTTTCGCTTACATCCGAGAAGTTTTCAGCATTATCCGAAGTTTTCTCAAATGCACGGACTAAAAGAATTGCAAAATCAGCACGTGTGATATTATTTGCAGGTGAGAAGGTAGTCTCACTTGTACCCTTTATTATTCCCTTATCAGCAAGGCTGTTGATTGCATCTTCTGCCCATGCGTGATTATGAAGGTCTGTAAAACGTGCAGTGGAGGTCTCTCCTTCATTTCCTGTTTCCGGAACTTCCGGCTTTTCAGGTACGCTCGGAGTTGTTGTTCCGCCACCTGAACCACCTGAACCACCTGAACCACCTGAACCACCTGTGCTTCCTGTTCCTTCACCCGAACCACCGGGAGTTGTTGTGGGTTCATCCGGCTTTTCCGGTGTCTGTGTGTTTCCTGTTGTTGAACCGTAAACTGTTACAACAAAGTGGAGTGTGCTTTCACGTCCGTCGGTATCAAATGCAGTTATCGCAAAGTGGTTATCACCGACCTGTGAGTCGGTAGGCTTCCAGGTAATTGCACCGGTTTCCGCATTAAGGCTTGCTCCTCTGGGGAGGCTTTCTGCCTTGTAGGAAATATCACGTCCAAGTGGGCTTTCTGCCGAAACCGTAATTGATATCGAGCTTCCTGCTGATGCGGAAATGCCGTCTGCCACAGGTGCAAATACCGGTTCATTCTTTTCGCTGTAAGAAAGCGGAATACGTGCGGTCTGACCTTCTTCAATAGTATAGATGTATCCCTTTGACTCATCGTATGCATTTACATACTGACGAATCGGTGTGACTCTTCCGATATCGAGGATGATATCGTCGCCGTCACGGGTTGCACCGTAAATTCTGAATGCACCGCTTCTCATCTTCGGATCGTTATCAACAAAGATGTAGCGATTTGCAAGGTCAAGGATTTCTTCATCGCTCAACTGCTCTACCGGAGTTATAACGATTTCGTTTTCTAAAGAATGTTCCTTGGTAAAGCTCTTTACTACTGCATTGAGCTCGGTTTTTGCATTTGTTACCTCACCGATAATGTCGCCGTCGTGAACATATT
>JAFQVE010000009.1 GCA_017408185.1 Oscillospiraceae bacterium
GAACGATTACGTTAGATTAAGGAGAAAATGAATGAAACGGATTTTAGCTATACTTCTTACCATATGCATGATAACCTCGGCACTGCCCGTGTCCTTCGCTGCGGAGTCTGAGTCATCGGGGAATATCGAATATGTGTTCAGTTATAAAGCATATGCGGACGAGAACGGAGCACAACGCACCGGTAGCGCATCAAATGCGAATGTATTAACAACAACGCAAAGTGCTATGTACACAGGTTACAACGCGTGGAGCGCTGAGGGATTCAGCTATGCACAAGGTCTGATGCTGTATGAAGGCTCTCTTTGGTGGTCGAGCAAGACCTCAAGAGTTTCGGGAGACAGTCAGGATGATTATGCACTTTCAGCGATGATTGTGCTTGATATACAAAGCACAGGTACATTTTATCCGGTATTGAACTATATTCCGCATACCTTTGCTCCAATATATAATGTTTATCTTATAAAGAAACAAGCTACAGACGATGTTTCGGCAGGCTGGAGTGCAGGAGCTAAAAATGCGAAGGTTGATGAATATTTAAAGAACAATATTTCGGATAAAAATCATCTCGGAAGAGTTGATATGTACGGGACAGCGAATAGCGGAAAAGCAGAGCTTAACTCGGTGAATATAACAGAAACCGGAGAATATTATCTGATTTTTGTTGATGACGGAGTAAATTCGTCGTGGGCGGCAGATGGCACCGGGAGTAAAGCTCGAGCAAAAACAGACATAACCTCTTTCACCCTCACTCCGGTAGACGAGCTTGAGCTTGAAAAAATTGATGTAAGCACGGAGAATGCATATGTTCTTCTTGAAGATACGGACGGAATGAAGCTTGAAGTTTCGGGAACGATGACCGGCGGATTTCCGGCAGACCTCAACGGAGCGGAAATCACATATAAAAGCTCCGATGAAGAGATAGCAACAGTTTCGGAAACGGGCGTTATAACTCCGGTAAGCTGTGGTGAATTTGCAGTAACCGTAACGGTAGCTCTCGGTGATGTTTCGCTTTCAAAAACGCTTAATCTTGCGGTTTCGGAAAATCCCATAGTTCCGGGCTTTGAGATATACTTTAACGACACAACCGCGCGTACAACAACCGTGTCGGCAACCTCCGATACAGGTGCGGTCAGCAACGGCTATTTTTCAAAGGATACCCACGGCATAAACTGGACGATAAATACAGAGCTTACCGACCCCGAGCTTATTGCCGGGGACACCTCCTCTGCCAGAATTCAGGGAAGTGTTGATTATCTGTATTTGGTGAACGACTCGGGGAATTTTGCGGTTGATTTCACTACAGCGGCAGACGGCTATTATGACATAAAGCTCAGTGCGATGATGAGAAATACCGTCGGTCTTGCAAAGTTCTATGTTGACGGGAAATATGTCGGCGAATTTGACGGGTATGCTGACCCCGGAGACCTTTATACCGCGGTTGAAACTCTTGCGCGCCCCATTGAGCTGAAAAAAGGAACACACACACTGCTTATAAAGAACGGCGGAAAAACCGGCGGAAGTAATTCAAGGCGTTATCTGCGCGGTGTGAGCTTTATCGGAAAAGGAGAACTCAGTGGCGCGAAAAATCCTGAAATCGAAGCGACAAGAGACAACCTCGCGGCGGGGGAAAGCGGGGAATATAAGGTAAAGCTTAAGTGGGAAAACGGAGCGGGATTTTATGCTCCGCTTATATCCGGTGACGGAACTGTTGAGTCGGAATTTACGGTAACCTCTTCCGATGATAGCATAATTTCTGTTTCGGACGGAAGCTTTAAGGCATTAAAGCCGGGAACGGCAAAGCTTTTGACAACAGGAATGATTGACGGAAAGCAGGTTTCGGGAGAAACGGAAATAACCGTAAATTCAAACGTTCTTGAAAGAGTTGAGCTGAACCTTGACGAAGACACTCTTTACTTCGTCGGAGGAGAAAAGAAGCTTACAGCACGTGCATTTTTGTCAGATGGCAGTGAAATTTCGGAGCGCGACATAACTGCCGTGTCATACGAAAGCTCTGACACGAATGTTGCAACGGTTGAAGACGGCGTATTCCGGGCACTGAGCGAGGGCGAGGTAACGATAACTGCAAATCTCACCTTCAACGGCGCAACCACGCCTGTTTCAAAAACAGTAAGCGTAAATACCGTGAAAATTACCTCAATCACGGCGAAAACAGAGGATGCGGTTGTTTTGGCATCGGATGCTGACGGTTCACGAATCATCGTTACCGGAATTCAAAACGACGGAAATACTGTTGATCTTACCGGAAGTCTTCTTAGCTATGAGCCGCTCACGGTGGGAATAGCTTCTGTCGATGCTGACGGATATGCACATTTTATCACCAGGGGAACGGTTGATGTGAAGGTATCTGCAAATATTGAGGGCAATACCTTTGAGTGTGTTGCAAAGATTGTTTCCGGCTCAGGAAAAACAGAACCGACAATTTATACTTATGAGATGCGTGAAAATGCACTCGCTAATGTAAAAAAATACGATTGGGCAAAAAGTCTCCGCAACGCAGCAGTGGCAAAGGCTGATTCCTGGGCGGATAAATATGATATCTTTTATGAGCTTATGCCGGGCGAAGGGATTCCGCGAAGCTACACAATCAGCACAAGAAATGCGCCTACGAACACCACGGATACCACTGTGGGAATGAAATACAGCTGTCCGTATTGCGGCGTTGATATCCGTAGTGACCACGGCTCGTACGCGTGGGGAGTAAGCCCGGTCTCGCGTCCGTGGAAGGTGCAGTGCCCCGATTGCAAGCGCCTCTTCCCAAGCAACGATTTCGGAAGCTTCTATGAGTTGGGCGTAGACAAAGCAACGGGAGTTTTCTCACGCGAGCAGGCATATGAAAAGCATCACGAGCTTTTCGGAGATCAAACTTTGGAAACTCCGGGCGAACACGGCAGTGAGCAGTGGAAGGCATATTACGGAGTAGGAAATAAGGAAGGCTATCTTTATAACGAGCTTTATGAGGATAAAGACAGCACATGGATGGTTGATGACGGCTTTGGCTGGTCGCCTCGTGACGGTGTTCCCGGCTCAAGTGAGAAGGTGTCATCAAATCCGAAATGGGCGCCGATAGCAGTCTATACACATTTTGTTTACGTGATTACAGACAGCGCATCGGTAAATGAAAGCTATTATCGTGTGATTTCAAATCTGCGCGACGCATATCTCTATACCGGCGATGTGAAATATGCAAGAGCAGGAATAATTATTCTCGACCGCTTTTCAGATTTGTATCCGTCGTTTGATCTGACAAAAACAAGCCTTTCGTATCATAACTCTCACGGCTCAAGCAATGCGGGAAAGGTTGTGGGAAGCATCTGGGAAGCCAACATTTCCGATGCGATGGTGAAGGCGTATGATGCATTCTATCCGATGATGGATGATCCGTGGGTTATAAGCTATCTTTCGGAAAAAGCTGCGGAAAACGGAACGGAAAATCCGAAAACCTCCGGCGAGCTCATTCGCGAAAATATTGAAAACGGACTTCTCCGCGAAGCTATGAATGCGGTATATACGCGAAGGATAAACGGAAATTTCGGTTCTCATCAGCTCTCGGGAGCACTTGCCGCAGTTGCGCTTGATACATATCCGGAAACCGAAGAGATGTTTGATTGGTTGTGCGCTGCAAGCTCATCGTCAACAACAAAGGTTACCGATCCGATTTATCCGGCGCAGACTTACACGACATATATTAAAAACACCGGCGGTGAGCTGCTTTCAAAGTATATTATTGACGTTGACCGCGACGGCTTTGGAAATGAGGTCGGAAGCGGATACAACAGCATCTGGCCGACGGAAACGATTACGATTGCAGCATTGCTTGCACGTTACGGAAAGAGCAGCGATATAAATCTTATGGAGAATCCGAAATATATTAAAATGTTTAATTCCGTAATACGTGAAACCATGGGCAACGGCTACACGCTCCAGCTCGGAGATGGTGGCGGCACTGCCTCAAAGGGACTCAGTGACACCTCGCCCGAAGCTATTCAGGCATTTGATTTGCTTGATGAGGATGATGAAAACAGAATTCAGCTTGCAAAGAACATTTATTACACAAAAAAAGGTAACCTTGACAATATTTATATCGATATTTTCTCCGATAATGCAAACCTTGCAAAGGAAATAGAAGATATTATCGAAGAACACGGCGAGCTTGAGTTTGAAAGCGAAAATATGACAGGCTTCGGGCTTGCTGTGCTGAGAAGGGGCGAGGCACTGAAGTCCACGGGTTCTGCGGGAGCAGACTTCCGCGGTGATACATGGATGTATTACGGAAGAACGGACAGCTCTCACGCGCACCGCGATATGCTCCAGCTTGGTATAGATGCTTACGGCTTTAACTTCATGCCGGATCTCGGATATCCTGAGGCAACAAGCTACGATGAAAACCGCTGGCAGTGGATAAAAAACACGCTTGCTCATAACACTGTTGTTGTTGATGATGAATATCAGGATATGTTATACGACGGCACACCTCTCCATTATGACAGCAACGGTAAGGTTGGAGTTATTGATGTTGAAGCTCCCGGGGTGTATAAAACAACCGACATCTACAGAAGAACTGCGGTATCTGTGGAGGAATCCGATGAGGTCAGCTACACCATAGACTTCTTCCGCATAAAGGGCGGGGATAAGCACACCTACAGCTTCCACACCCAGTCATATATGGGTTACACAACAGATGACTTTGAGCTTGTTCCGCAGGTGGATGAAAACGGAAACTATGTTGGCACATATGCAGGCGCTGATGTACCTTACGGTCCCGATCCGGACGGGAATAGCAAAAACAGTAATTATGTATGCCGTTATCCGAGAGGGTATACCTGGCTGAAAAATGTCAACCGAGCACAGGAATTAACGGACGGCAGCTTCAGCGTAAACTTTAAGCAGACTGACTTTAACAAGCAGGTGTCTGATTCCAAGGGACTCAATCTTAAATTTATCGCACTTAACGACTGGAAGCCGAGCGAGGTTGCGATAACCACCGGCTACGCACCGCGAACGGCATCAAACAAGAACGTTACCGGACTTGACTATATGTTCATTCACCGCGAAGGCAATAATCTCGACACGCTCTTTACCTCCGTGCTTCAGCCGTATAAGGGTGAAGAATATATTGAAAGTGCGGAAAGCGTTGCGCTGACTTCAGACGGCGCGCAGGTTACGGATAACAGCGCAAAGGCAGTAAAAGTAACGCTCAAAAACGGAAGATGCGACTATATCATTTATTCAACGGCAGATAATATTACATATTCTGTTTCCGATACCATCGGTGATGTACCGGTAAGCTTTAATTTCCGTGGCTTTGTGGGAGTTTACAGCGTGAACGAAAAGGGCGAGAATATTTACAGTTATGTAAACGACGGAGATATAATCGGAAACATTACCGGTAAGGCAGAGTATGTTGGAAAGGTTGTAAGCTTCACTGAGGAGCTTACGGATAAAAACACAATAACCGTTAAGATAGACGGCGATGTTGATTTGGAGAGCCTTGAAAACAGATATATCTATGTTGAAAATGACAAAGTCCAGAACGGCTCCTACAGAATTCTTTCTGCTTCGGTAAATGCTGAAAATTCACTTTATACAGACCTTTATCTCGGTAACACAAGCTTGATCCGCGGATATAAGGACAAAACCGATTTTGACGCAGGCTTTGAATATAACATAGCGGCAGAGCAGAGCTTCAGAATCCCGCTTTCGACCGTAGAGGATTTCGCACCTGAGTTTGATGCTGTGAATGAAAACATCACAACAAGTGCGGGAAGCTCTATAACCGTGAAAGTAAACGCCAAAAGCTTGAATGGTGAGAGCATAACCTACATCGGAACAGTTCTCCCGCGTGGTGCAAGCGTAAATTCGGAAACGGGCGTTGTAACATGGAAGCCGGATGCTTCACAGGTAGGCGAATCCGGATTTATGATAACCGCGCGCGATGATGCCGGCCGCGAAAGCTCGGTTACATTTGAAATAACTGTTTACGGTTCGACAACAGGTGGTTCATCCTCGGATAAAACGGAAGAAAACGATGGTTCCGGAAGCACCGGAACCGGCGATACATCTGCCGGCGGCGGTGGAGGCGGTGGCGGCGGTGCCGCACCGACCGACAAGCCCGATGCTGACGATGAAAGCCTTCTCCTTGAGGAGAAGGTGCCGAGCACAGGCGAGGCGGATGAGGTGGAAAATAAAACTGACGCACCGGAGGCCTCCGGTGAAACGGATAGCATCCGTTTCA
>JAFQVE010000106.1 GCA_017408185.1 Oscillospiraceae bacterium
CGTCGGCTCATCGAGAATAATTATTGATGGGTTCATAACCATAACAGACGCAAGGCAGAGAAGCTGTTTCTGTCCGCCGGAAAGCTCTGCTGTTTTTTTGTGAAACCACGAATCAATCCCGAAAAACGCCGCTGTTTCCGCAACACGCGCTCGGATTTCTTCGTTTCTCACACCCAGACTTTCAAGACCGAAAGCAAGCTCATGCCAAACCTTATCTGTTACAATCTGATTCTCAGGAGACTGCATAACAAAGCCGATTTTCTCACATTCTGAGCGTTCCGTCAGCTCCGTTATATCGTTGCCGTCTACGCTTATCTGCCCCGAAAGCTCACCAACAGGCGCAACAGACGGCTTCATAAGGCGCAGAAGAGTTGTTTTTCCGCACCCGGATTTTCCGCACAGCGTTATAAACTCTCCACCGTTTACAGAAAAAGAAACATCGCACAAAGCATTCCTATCTCTCCCGGGATATGCGAACGACACATCGCTTATTCTGATTTCTTCCATCTTCTCACCCCTTTAAGCTCTATTATAATCGGCATTACACATAACAAAAAGTAGCCAAAAACAGACGATACAGCGGCAAAATCGCTCCGAGCAGCTCCAAAAGTCGGAAAATACGAAAAGCTCAACGACCCGCAAATGCGCCCGCAAATTACACAAAGCGAAAGCGCAAAAATAAGCGCAAGCGCTATTTTGTCTTTTCTTTCAAAGGTATAGATTGAAAATGAGGTTCTGCCGGAAATTCCGTAGCCTCTTGCCTTCATACTGTCAGCAGTTTCAATTGAGTTTTCGAGCGCCCACGTAAGCGTGGCGGAGAGTGATGACAGCCCGCTCTTTATTCGCTCCCTCACGTTTCGGTTACCTGCACCTTTGCCGAGACTTCTGCGTGCTATAGTTACTTCACGCAGTTTCTCCGTAAAGCGCGGAACGAACCGGAGTGTCATCGAAAATATAAGTGCCAGTGCCGGAGAAACGCGACCAAAAAGGTAAATAAATTTATCGCTCGTCATAACCTCATTATAACAAGAAAACCAGCATATGACGGAAAGTATCATTGCCGCGGCGCACAGACCGTAAACAACCGACTCAAGCGTCAGCGGGTTTCCACCGGGAAGATATGCAAGAATTGTTGCACCCTCGTGATTGAACGCAGCGTTTATAAGCGCGGTAGCAAGCGCGAGAGGAAGCATATACAAAAGGTGCGCTAAAAGCGTTTTTCTCCCCTTCAGCACCGCAAGATACGCAAGTGATGAAAACAGAGAGACAAAAAGACAAGCAGGATGCATCAGAAGTACGGAAAAGCATATAGCGCACACAAAAAATGCAAAATTCACTATTGGGTGATATGCTTTAAATTCATTCATTTTTCCCCTCTTCTTTCATTCTCTGTTCTGCGCGGCATAGTCACCGCCGACATCATGACCAAGATTGCAGGTGTAAACCCATTCAACTTTATCTCCGGGCGCGAGCCTATACCCGTCGCATCCATAATTCGGAAAAACTCCGTTAACGCGGTACATCCAGCCGGAAAGCTCACCGCAGTCAAATTCATACAAGTTACCTATTCCTTCGATATATACGTTGCCGTACATCGGTGTCTTCGCAAATTCCATATGTATTCCGGCTGCCGTCATTTCGCGCAGAAGCAAGTCAAAGACCGTGTCTCCTTCATTAAACACAGCATCCTCCCTTTTATACAAGATGCCGTCAGGCGGAATCAGAGGTTGCTTTTCCGGTACAAGCCAATCAATATTGGCAAGAGCAGTGTTACAGTTCACAGAAAAGCTGCAAACAAGCTTTTTCTCAGCCTGCACCGTTTCCTGTTTTTCGTTGTTTTCAGGCAAAACAGGCTTTTCTTCCTGCGTTTTCGGTAGTTTTTCCTCAACCACCGCAACGGGAGTTTCTTTTTCTTTCCCGGACGCAGGTGATTTCGTATCCGGCGTTTTTTCTTCTTTTTTTGTGCTTTCGGCAAGCATCGGCTCTTCGTTCTTCTCATTCATCTGAGGTTGTGAAATTTGCGCTTCTTCCGTTACCGGAGAGTTTTCTCCCCATTGGAAGGAAGCGACGAGAATAAGCGCCATTATGCAAAATACGGGTAATTTTTTTATAATTCTTCTCATATATTTTCTCTCTTTACCGAGCATTTGTCAAGTTCAAAAAAGCGCGTGCCAACCTCGGACAGTCTCTTGATATCTGCGTCATACTCAAAGGATTATTGATAAGAGGAATAACCAGACCTCTTGCAAGCTTTTTCTTTTCTGCTGATCTCATTGCATTGAAGCACAGCAATGCCTGTTCGGTTGCCATAAGATTCTCGTTACCTTGTTGCGTATGCAAAAAAGCTCCGTTTTCCGACATATAACTTCGAAGTGCCGATATCAGTGTTCTTCCGCCTTTTACAAAACGCGGATCATCAAGCGAAATACCAAGTGCGCAAAGCGCAATAATCGTCTGCATAACGCTTTCGGAATTCTGCACATTCCAGCTTGAAAAACTACCGTTTTCATCCTGCGCTTTTGAAAGGAATGTGACTCCTCTGTTACAGGAAAGAGTGATATCCTGTCGCACACGGTATTTTGCGAGCGCACGAAGACACATTGCAGTTATGTCCACATCCGATACAACATCGCCAAGCGACCATCCGCCGTCCCGGTTCTGGCGGCTCAGGATATGCTCAATATACATTTCACGCGTTGCCTGAATTTCAGCAAGAGGATTTTGGGGAAGTTCATAGTTTCCGCAATCAAGTGCAATCAGCGCCCAAGCGGCTCCGTTTACTCCCTGTTGCACTGTCTTTTTATAATCACCAAGCGGCAGAAACAGGTCATATCCTGCAACATTCCGCGGATCCTTTCCTATCGCGGTAAGCGCAAGAACCACGCGTGAATATTCGGTGTACTTGCGGGAATGCAATATACCTTTTTTGTTTTTTATGTATTCTTCAACATTTTTGTAATAGCGTTCAAAATACTCATCCGGAATATCAGCCCCGCTCTGCGCAAGGCCTATAACCGTCCATTCTCCGCCAACGGATGCAACAGTGGGTTTCTGCACCGTGCCATACAGATACCGCGCTGTTTCAAAGCTTGCCGAAGAAATATCTATATTCTCCGTTGCAAACACATTTACAACAAGAAAACAGACCATGATAAAAGAAAATAACCGTTTCATTCCATCACCTTAATATCCGCTTTGCAAGAGCGACTTTTGTCGCTCTTGCAAAAATAAATCTATTTTATATACTTTTCACAGAAACGCATAAGAATTGCCGCTACCTCGGCACGTGTTGCACCTTCTTTCGGTGCAAGATAGCCATTTTCTCTTCCGTTTATAAG
>JAFQVE010000107.1 GCA_017408185.1 Oscillospiraceae bacterium
AACGGTGTTGAAATGAGCATTGAGTCAGCAGAAGGAATTTATCTTGAAGAAGGAAGCCATATTCTTCTTTTCCGCAATGCAGATACAAGCGCAACAGATAGTGATAAAAAGAGAATTGTTATAAAAACCCTCACTTTTGCGCCGATGGTTATTATAAACACCGACCAAGCCGCGGTTGTTGATGAAACCGAGCCGAAGCTTTCAGCAAACGTTTATGGTGCAAACGGACTTTTGATGCAGGCAGCTTCTATTGAGTATTCAACAGAGGATACCTCCGTTATATCAATCAACGGCAATAAAATAACTCCGATTTCACGTGGTGAGGCAACTATTGTTGCCAAAGCAACTGTGGGTACAGAGATGTATTTCGGAGAATATAAAATATCGGTAACTTCTCCGAAAATTGATGAACTTGCTATTGTTTCAGTCTCTCTTGACGGTAAGCTCCCAGCTCCTGCATATGCGACAAGATGCGTAAGCGTTGTGCCTCTTGATAAGTATGGGGCAGAGCTTGAACTTTCGGAGACACCTTCTGTTCGTGTATGGTACGAAAACGGTGAAGATACTGTTGAAGGAATAGAAGAGGACGGAAAATGGTACATAACTGTACCTGCAAGTGTTGACAGTATTAAACTCTGTGCCGAGGTTACTTATAAGGGCGTTACAAAAACAGGAAGCGCCGACATAGAAGTTATAAATACTGACAACGAAAAGCACGTTGTTATTGATTTTAAGAATCAACCCATAACCGATGTGTATGATGCAACTCTCGAAGAACACGGTTGGAAATTTGTTTCCTGGGAAATGTCGAGTAAAGGAACCGTAAGTCTCAACCTTAGCGGTTTGACGGTTACTCCGAGAACGGTAGGAAAAGGCGTTATAGACGTTAGAATTCCTCGCTCTGGATATTATGCACTTTCGATTTCCGGTAATGGCAATGGTATAAGATCTGCAGAAGATGTAGATATCTATCTCGATGGCATATATGCAGGTGATTACAGCTTTTACAACAATGGAAGCTCCAGTAGCATTTTGCCGGCTACTTTCAGAACCTTCTATCTTGAAGAGGGAACACACACTCTGACCTTCGATTGTCAGCCTCGCACACTTCAGGTTTTCAATCCCGTAACGGGAGAAATGGAATATGTGAATGACACACGTTACGGTCAGCCGTATTCTTCAATTGCATTTTTTGCACGTGACGGCATATCACCTGTAACAGAGCTTGTTTCCGAAGAAAGCTATGAACTCAACAAAGGCGAAAGCTTCAAGCTTAAAGCTTCGCTTCTGTTTGAAAACGGCGTATCACACGAAATAAAGACATCCATCGGCGGTGCAAAGCAGGATTACTCTGTTGTTTACGAGCTTGCGGACGGCGGTGAATACATTAGCCTCACGGACGATGGCACAGTTACCGCAAAAGAAGTCGGATGTGCACACGTAAAAATAACTGCAAGCGATAATACCGGCGAAAGTCGCGGTAAAACCTGGTCAAAGACAGTTGAGATTGAGGTTTGTGATTATTCTCTCCTCGGCGGTGTGGAAATAACAGCGGATAGCTTCGTTATGCGCCCCGGCGAAAGGGAAACGGTAACCTTTGATAAAAAGGCGATAACTCTCGGCGGCGATGAGTTTGCCGATGAAGTAAACTGGGATAGCATCGCATGGACATTTGACGAAGAGCAGACCAATGTAAGCTTTACTGAAAATGACGGAAAACTCGTAGCAACCATAAGTGGAGATGCTTCGGAAGGTGCATACAGTATCGGTCTTACAGTCTCTCTTGACGGAAAGATTTACAACGCAAGCACAACCCTTACTGTCACTCACGGAAAAGCAGGTCGCACTTACTATACAGATGAACGAGTTGCCATTGCACAGGAAAATATTAAAAAGTACGAATGGGCAAAGAAAGAGAAAGATAGTGCGGTTAATGCGGCGGACAGATATGTTGAGCTCGGTATGGAAGGTTTGTGGAACCTTCTCATAGGAGAAGGTATTCCTCGTTCCATCCGCATAAACAGGCGCGGAGATACCGGTACCTCCTATATTTGTCGCTATTGCGGTGAAAAGGTGGCAGCGTCCGGATATCCATGGGTAATATCTCCGTTAAGCAAACCGTGGAAGATTTCGTGTCCCGAATGTAAAAGAGCTTTCCCGTCCAATGATTTTGGCTCTTTCTATGAGCTTGGACTGGGAAATGACGGCGTATTTGACAGAGCTCTCGCACTTTCACGTCATCATAATATGATTTATCACGCAGAAGAATTTGCCGCAGACCGTGATTTCGTTTGCGATTGTTCAAAACCCGAAATGAAGGACCCGATTGATACGGATGCATTGTTCTCGGACTATGGCACAGAGATTACAAATTGGTACAAATACTATGGCTATGGACAAGGGTATTTGAAAAATGATTTGTATCGTGATGTTTATACCGAAGATAATGAGCTTTATGGAATAGATCCGTTCAGATATAACGCAGACCTTAATGAGGACGGAACTCCTGACCGTGTTGCATATAACCTTGTAGGTGGCTATGATGATGTCAAGAGCGGTATGATCTGGTGCGTTGATGACGGCTGGGGATATGCTCCGGGCAACGCCCACTCTGCAAGCGATACAGCTGCCGACAAATGGACATTTATAGCTCATTACGCTCACAACGGTTTCTGGATGGCAGGCACAAATATAGCAAGGAATATACTTGAATCATTAAGACTTGCATATATCTATACGGGAGAAGAGAAATACGGTCGCCTCGGTGCAGTTATGATTGACCGTATGGCGGATTTGTATCCGGAATACAGTTCGACCGACTGGGTGGACAACTCCGGAAATAAGCGCAACTGGAGCTCTTTGGCATATTCTTTCTCTGATTCTTCATTCAATACCGGTAAGATTTCCAATGATATCTGGGATGCAGGAATTGCAACTGAGCTTGCTCTTTGCTATGATGCATTCTGGCCGATGTATGATGATGCACAGGTGCAGAAATTCATTGCTGAAAAGGAAGCACAGTATCCGGGAATAAATGAACATCCGGTAACAGGGGAAGCAAGACTTCCTAAAAATTCAAATAAAAACATACGTGACAACATTGAAAAAGATCTTATATATGAGATATATGAGGCTGTGCTTGCTCACGATATCAACGGAAACTTTGGTTCGCACCAGCGAACCCTTGCAGTTGCGGCGGTAGTATATGACCGTGAGCCGGTAACACGTGAGATGCTTGACTGGCTGTTTGCCGAAAGCAAAACAAACTCTTCAACTGCCGGCAAGACCTTTAACACGGGAGGAGAACTTCTTCATAAAATTGTAAATGATGTTTCACGTGACGGTCAGGGAACGGAATCCTCCTCATCATATAACTATGGTTGGATAGAGGATACTGTAGATGTCGCTACGGCACTTGGTCTCTATAAGGGAGAAATGACAGAGAAGGAAAATCTCTGGAGAAACCCGAAGTATATCACAATGCTTCTGTGCTATAACGACATGATCGATCTCCATCGCGGAACACAGTCTATAGGCGACCAGGGAATAATGGGCTCATATCGTGTTATGCCTTCGGATACCAATGTTATTGCCGAGGCGTATAAGCAGATTGGAATATATATAGAAGAGCTTTCTGAAAATCTGTCGGTAGCAGAAGAAGCTGACAAAGCGGAAATTCAGGAAAAACTTGATGGCTACAAGAAGGCAAGAACGGAAATAGCACAGCTTTTGTATGAGATAGCTATTAAGGGAAAGAATTTTGCCATTGAAGATTTGCATTACGACATTTTCACAAAAGACCCCGAAAGTCTTTATGGGGACCTCGAAAAAGAAATAAAGATTCATGGTGAATATGATTATGACAGAAGCTCAATGATGACAGGCTACGGCTTTGCTTCTCTTCGTGGCGGTGTGCTTTATAGAGATGCTATTGGCAGTACGATTAAAGACACCACAAGGGATTTCTGGATGTACTTTGGAGGAGCACTCTCCCACAGTCACCGTGATTTCCTCAATCTCGGAATTGATGCATATGGTATGTCTATTTCCTCTGATAACGGATATCCGGAGCAGACAGGATCATACCCGAGCCGTCATCAATGGACAAATGTCACCCTTTCCCACAATACTGTTGTTGTAAACGAAACAAGCTCCGTAAAACCTGAAGATCCGGCAAAACCGCTTCACTTTGACAATAAGGACACCAGAGTGCAGCTTATGGATGTTGACGGAAGTGCTACATATCAGACAACTGACGAATATCGCAGAACTCTGCTTATGATCGACTACGATGATGATATTTCTTACGGCGTAGACTTCTTTAAGGTTCTCGGTGGGGAAGACCATCTCTACTCTTTCCACGCATCAAGCAATACGATTACGGAAACAATGGGTCTTGACAGCATTGAACATCAGGTGGATGAAAACGGAAACTATGTCGGCACATATGCAGGACCGGAGGCACAATTCGGAAATGATCCGTGGACAGTTCCTTCAAGCCAGTATGTTCCTCTTAAATATCCGAGCGGTTACACATGGCTTGAAAAAATCCGCCGTGACAATTCTCCCGAAATGAATATATCTGTTGACTATAAGATAGCAGATATGCAAAAAATATCCCGAAATCCCTCCAACCTTATGGATGTTCATTTAAAGGTTACCACGGCAAACGACTGGACAGCTGATGAGGTAACTCTTGCACAGAGTGTACCGTCACGCCGTGATGGTTGGGATAAAACAATTAACAGAATTGAATATCTCCTCATCCGCCGAAAGGCACAGGCGGACGAAAAACTTGATACATTATATACAACAGTTTTTGAACCATATAATAAAACGCCTTACATAAAGAGCATTGACCGCATTGATATGGTACCTGCAAATGGCGAAAGCCTCGGTACAGATAAGGCGGCGACAGTAAGAGTTGAGCTTGTTGACGGAAGAATTGACTATGTAATGTATGCAACGAGAAATGACATTCTGTATACAATAACCGACAATACGGTTGGTACTGAAACGGAAGGATATACCTTCTCGTTTAAGGGCTTTGCCGGAGTCTGGACAGTTAAATCGGTTGATGGAAACCTTGAAAACGTATATAGCTATCTCAATGACGGAAGCATTATCGGAGATAATGCAACTGAACACACCGATTCCATAACAGGAAAGGTAACGTGGCATACAAAGGGACTTTCTATTGTAAACAAAGCTAAAGTTGAGTTTGACGAACCCATTGATGAAGCAATGCTTAATATGCTGAAAGAAGAAAAAACAAGCCTTTCAGGCCGTCTTTTTGTAGGTGAAACCACAGCTCCGGGAAATGCCGCCTTCGTAATAGAAGATGCAGAAATTTCCGAAGACGGCAAAACGGCAGTATTGAGCTTTGGAAATGTAACTATTGTAGATTCCTATGATAGCTACGAAGAGGATACATACAATTACAGCTTGACAGAGGGCGTGACAAGATTTACAATCCCGATGTCATATGAAGATAATATGTCTCCTGTGTTTGTAAATGCACCAAGGAATCTTGCCGCAACGGCAGGAAGCTCTATAAGCTTCAATATTGTAGCCACAAGTCAGCTTGATGATGGTGTGGTAACATATAAAGCAAGAACACTTCCCAGAGGTGCAAGCGTTGATGAAAGCGGAGCTTTTATATGGAAGCCAAGTAGCTCACAGGTAGGAGAAAATGTTGTTGCCGTTGATGCAATAGATTCTTTCGGAAGAGTTTCAACCATTTATTTCACAATCACAGTTCAGGGTTCAACCACCGGCGGTTCATCCGGCGGCGGAGGCGGTGGCGGTACAGGAACATCAACAACTCCGACCACACCTTCAACCCCCGAAAAGCCCGAAGCAGAGACACCTGATAAACCGACAAAACCTGATACTTCAGAGACAACACTTCGCTTTGTTGACCTCGGAAACCACGCCTGGGCAAAGGATGCAATCAATGCTCTTGCAGAGGACGGAATAATCAAGGGCACAAGCGAGACTACATTCTCTCCAGGAAATAACATCACAAGAGCTGATTTTGCAATACTTCTCGTTCGTGCATTCGGTCTTTCTTCTGATAATACCGAGAATTTCGCAGATGTATCGGAGTCCGATTACTTTGCAAAAGAACTTGCAATAGCACGAAATTGTGGTATTGTAAACGGTATAGGTGATAACAAGTATGCACCAAGAAATACAATCACCCGTCAGGATATGATGGTAATAGTATACCGCGCTATGCGAAAGCTCGGCGTGGAACTTGAAAGCGGAGAGATTGAATATGGAGACTTCACTTCCGTGTCAGACTATGCGAAAGAAGCGGTATCGGCACTCATAACGGCAGGGCTTATAAACGGCAAGAATGGTCTTATCGCTCCAAACGATTACACAACACGTGCAGAGGTTGCAGTACTTATCAAAAGAATTTTGGATTATATGAAATAAAAATCGGAGGAGAATAAAATGTCAAAACTCGCTATATTCGGGGGAGAGCCGGCAGTAACTTATGTC
>JAFQVE010000108.1 GCA_017408185.1 Oscillospiraceae bacterium
GTTGCCGTCTGTATACTCATAAGTTATTCCGCGAGCGTCTTCATCTCTCTCGGAGTCTGCAAATCCTTGTTCCGGATTTGTCGAAGGAGACCAGTTTCCACTCCTCATTATGAAGTTTATATCAAATATCGTTTCAGCACACGGAAGAGGCAACGGAGGTGTTTCCGTAATTTTCAGCCTTTCCTTTGCAACTGCAGCTGTTCCGTGGAGAGTAACGGTTGCGGAAAGCATGGTTTCACCGATTGCAAGCCTTGTAACCGCACCTGTTCTCGCATTTACCATGGCAACCGATTCATTCGAGCTTTCGTATCGGATTTTCGCAGATGAAAGGTCAGCCACGCTTTTGTCAGACATAACTCCGGTAACAGAAAGCTTCCCGATGTCAATACCTTCAAGCTTTGCGCTCATAAGAACAGTTTCCCCGAGACCGTTTGTGAGGCTTATGTTTCCGAGCGCGCTGTTACCACTGCTTTTAAATGTGAGCACATAATCTCCCGCTTCCGGGAATGTGATATTTTCTATTGTCTTTGAGGCTGTGTTATATCTTCCCGCAAGGTCATCTGCGTCAAACGAAGCTTCTCTTTTTTTCACAAAGACATCTACATCAGCTGAGTTCTCTTCCGTATTGATTTTCAAATCATATGTACCTGCCTTTGGCATATGAACTTCAAACGCAATCCATGCGTCTTTGCCGATACGGATGCTTCCGTTTTCGTATTTTACGTTTTCATCCGCTATGTCATTTTCACAGGATGAGTCAAAATATTTCCAGAAGCCGTCTGAGCTTTCATATGTAAGCACATTGAAATCCGAAACGGCTTCATCAGCTATATCGTAGTCAATAGTTATACCGTTCCGAGCAACCGGTATGCTTACAGATGACGTATAGCTATGACCCTTTTCGTTTGTTACAGCCGCGGTTATTACTGCCTCACCGTAAGAGTTTGCCGTTATAACACCTTCAGGAGAAACAGATGCAACAGTATCGTCACTGCTTGTATATGATATTGCATATTTACCGGTCTCTGCTTTCTTCCCGTCACTCATATAAAGCTCCGGCAATATCGCAGCAACTCCGCCGGGGGTTAAAAACTTCTTATCCGAAGAAATGACCATTCCCGAAAGAACGGTAGTATCACCGCCGTCAAGAATCAACTTTCCCGGATACATTGTTCCACTCGTCCCTTTATATCCGCCCTTCAAAGCTTTGTATACAACTATATATTTACCTGCCTCCGGAAAGGACACCTTGCCGATGCTTGTGCTTGAAACAATGGGATTCGTGGGGATATTTTGCTCATAAAAATCAATACCCGTGGAAATCGCAGTGTCTTCCGTAAGCTTTG
This sequence comes from Oscillospiraceae bacterium, assembly GCA_017408185.1. The sequence goes on from JAFQVE010000108.1 coordinate 1,347, forward strand.
AGCCTATGTCGGTTGTTCCTTCCGGGAATATCCAAATTCCGGCTGCATCTGCGCCGCCGCTGTTTGCAACTCCGTGCTCAAGCGTGACATCATATGAGCCTGCGGCAGGAACATTTATTTCAACGGCAACCCAATCTCCGACGGCTACCATCATCTGAATTCCGTATATCTTATTAAAAATCACTCTTTGCGAATCATTACTCTGCGAATGATATCTCCAAACACCTTTTGTGTCCGTATAGGTAATCGGCTTTACTTCCGAATTGTGTTCAAAAACATAGTTTTCACCTTTGTGCATTGCTGCTATTGCCTTTACTCCCGATAACGGAAGCGGAGCAGTTGTTACGGTATATTCTCTCGTCGCAGTCACAGTTGTTCCGTCAAGCGTTACCGTTGCGGTAATATCAACGGTGCCGACTGCTTTTTTCTCTATTCTTCCGTTTTTTTCATCCACAGACGCAATTGATGCATCGGAGCTTGAAAATTTAATTTCTGCTTCTGAAAGATCTGCTTTTTTCCCGTCAGACATAGTTCCTGTAACGATAGCTACATCTTTTTGAATATCAAGTTCCGCTTTCCAAAGCGTAATATCTTTCGGCACAAGCTCAATACCGGACAGCAGAAACACCTGATAATCGATATACTGGGTTGTCATATCTCTGTGCCATGCAGCATTGTTTTTCTCGAGGCTTTCAGGGCAAGTGTCAAATATTACATAATATTCGCCTGTCTCAGAAACAGTAATTTCTCCAAGCTCTGTTTTGCTCTCATAGCTTCCCGAATCATACCAACGAAGCTTTTTTCCGTTCGTAAGTAAATTCTCTATCTGTCCATCGGTAAGACTTACCGTTCCTGCGGTATACGGAAGGTCCAACGTTGCTTTAGTAAAGTAAACCTCACTCTGCACTTCCCAACCGTTGGATGTATACTCATTCCCGGTCTTCGTTATATAGTAGGGCGCACCTTCCCCATACGCTGTTTTGGGTGTGAAATTATTCATTACAGAGAGCTTATATGTTCCCGGAACAGGAATGTATATTCTCACAAAATTACGCGGTCTTTTTGACAAGGCTGCATTTGCATAAGTCTCTGCAGTGACAGTAGTTCCGTCTGCCGCAAAACGTCTTGAGATAAATTGCGATATCAAACCTGAAGCGCCGAGTCTCGGAGTGTTGTCCGATACCGTTCTGCCCTGAAGCTCAAACTTGTCTGTTTTATCAAGATTCAGAACATTGCTCATAGTTTTTATGCCGTCTTCACTTGCATAAACACGGCTCACACGGTTTGAAGCGTCTTGTGTGTAATACATGTCCTTCCAGCTGATAAGGCCGAGCTCGCTGTTGTGAATATATGTACCACCCTCAAGTGTTGCTATCGTGTTGAATAAGCTTTGATTTATTACGCCTGTGTTGATATTGTAAGTCAAAATATGCGGTACATCACCATTGCCTTCTTCCGCAAAAGTTACCGTCGGAAGAAGCGAAATGAGCATACACGCGGCAAGCAATGCCGATAATAATCTTTTCATCTGTATCCGCTCTCCTTTCTCTATCTATTATAGCGGAGAGGGAGCCTCTCCGCTATAGGTAAATCATTCCACTATTTCGTGTAAGAGCCGTCGGTGATGAGGTTATATACCTCTCCGCTCTTCAGGATTGCATAACCTGCATATGTTCCCGCCGCGTCTGCAAGTACGGTGAACTGGTTATCTGCTGTTGTCATTGAAATTTTTGTCGTTTCACTGTTGCTGTCGGTGAACATAATTCCCTTTTCAACAGCATCGGAAAGACCGATAAACTCTGCCATAACGCCGGTTTCGTTGCCTGCTGTAAATGTATCAATAACTATCTTCATCGTGTTTCCTTCATAGTTATACTCATCATACACTGCCGTTACCGTGCAGCTTTCCCA
>JAFQVE010000109.1 GCA_017408185.1 Oscillospiraceae bacterium
AACTTCCGGCAAGAAAACTCCAAAGCAGGATTACAAGGATGAACACCTGTTGATTGAAACTCTTATCGGCGAAACAGATACTCCGTGTTTTTCAGTCAAAAGATTTTCTCTTAACAACGGTAAGTTTACTCTTGCTATTCCGGCTTCTATATGGGTATGTACTGAAGGAGAAGGAACTCTCTGCGGAGACGGATATGAAAAGAAAATAAAAAAAGGAGAATACTTTTTCCTGCCTTTCTCCGCTGCAGAAAGAATACATGCAACCACAGCAACTTCACTTACTCTTGTAGCCTGTATCGGCGAATAACCACACAGCTTCAGCATTTTATCACATATCTTTGACATTTCATAAACACGGTTGACGAAACAAATTGCAGCAGCTACAATAACCTTATAAAATTAACGGAAAAAGGATTTTTATGTATGAACACCTTTAAACCTTCAACAGATTTTTTCTATCTTGATAACGGAACGATAAAAACGCGGATCCTATATCCAAACGGGGTTAAATATGACCGCTCACGCTGGTGTCACACAGGATTTATTCAGGATGTGTGGTGCAACGGAACAAGATTTTCCGAATATGAGCGCAACCGGCACGGCGAGCAGCTTACATCTGAAGGTTCAGGGCTTTGCTGTCAGTTTTCTTCGATTTCACCTGACGAGGAAAATCCGGGAAAGCTTACGCTTCTCCCCGGTGTCGGTGCGGGAATTTACAGAGCTCCGAACGAAGCAAAAGACCGCCTTGATATAAAAGAGCATTTTGATATAAAAGTAAGCTACACTGCAGACTGCGCGGTCTTTGAAACACAGACACCCAAGGTCGATGGCTTTGCCTATTCCGAAGTAAGAGAAATAAAGCTCATCGGCTCTGAAATTATCGAAAAAGTTACATTTACAAACACCGGGGAACGGGAAATACATACACAGGAGTATTGCCATAATTTCCTAAGTCTTGCAGGTGAGGAGATTTCTCCGGATTACACTCTTGAATTCCCTTCCGCCGCACCCCCGGAAGACTTCCGGAGCAATGCAATGATTTACAAAGACGGACACTTTACCTTTTCGCACTATCCCGACAAGGCATGCTATTTTGATGCTTCAAACAACATAAAAAGCTGCGATAAATACGGATGGACAATGCGAACAAAAACGGGCAATGCATCCTGTTACGAAAAGGTTAGCTTCATTCCCTCCCGCGTTTCCGTATGGAGCGATTACTATACGCTATGCCCGGAAATCTTTGTTGCCATTGACCTTGCCCCCGGAGAAACAACATCCTGGCAAAGAACATGGGGCTTTTCGCTCGGCGATTAAAAAACATACAATTCAATATAAGGAGAAAGGAATTTACATATGAGCTTTATCAAATATCTTTGCATAACTCCGGATCTCGACAAATCGGGAATCTCCGTTGTTCTGCACACAGAAAAGAGCGTTAAGAGAATAAGCTACAAAATATGCGATGCTGAGGGAGCAACAGTTTCCAATGGAGCTGCATCGGACAAGAGCTTTTTTGCATCTGTTCCGAATCCAACACTCTGGATGATAGAAAAACCGTATCTGTACACGCTTTCCACTGAGCTTACATATGAAGACGGAACGAATGAAACCGTGTCCGATACATTCGGTATGAGAAGCCTCAGCGTGCGCGGTCGCGACATTCTTCTTAACGGCAAGCCGTTTTATATGCGCGGGGTTATTCGCGGAACGGTCTGCCACGACCACGACAATATTCTCGATCTTGATGAAGAAGAGTTTTACGCAAAGTTTATGCGTACCGCGAAGGAATACGGTTTCAACACAATCCGCTTCCATTCACGTATTCCGTCAAAGGCATGCTTCCGTGCGGCGGATAAGCTTGGCATGTTTATCCATATTGAGCTTCGCACAGGTGACGATGAATACAACAACCTTGAGGAAATGGTAAACGGCGTAGAGGTTCTTATCAGCGATGAACTGATAAAGGAAACGGCATACAGCTTTATGAACCATCCGTCATTTATGGTATATTGCATCGGAAATGAAATCAAGCACCCCGGCTCTAACCCGCGTGTTGCACATATAGCAAAGGTCATTAAGGAGACCGACCCGTCACGTCTCTTTATCGACACCTGCGCTCACGGTGAATTTGACCGCGAGTACGTAGAGTTTGATGTTCAGCATATGAGCTATTTCTATCCGTTTGGAAAGAATCACGATATGTTTGAGAATACTGATAACCTGTTGGTTTACGGCTCCTGTACAGGGCTTGATACAATAACCGAGTCAGAGCAGGAGGGTGGAAAGATAACCCGTGCAATCGTTCCCGAGCGTCCGATTATCGCGCACGAGGTCTGCCACTATACAGCACTTCGCGATTATGATACGCTTGCAAAAAAATACGAGGCGGCAGGAAAGCCTGCTCCGTGGTGGATTGAGGAAGAAAAAAAGATGATTGCCGCAAAGGGGCTTGAGGGAGAATATCCCGAGATGTTCCGCGCAAGCAAAGCATTCCAGCTTATGAGTTGGAAGCTCGCTCTCGAGGGAATCCGCCGCAGTCCCATACTTCGCGGCTTCCATATGCTCCAGTTTGCGGATACCGACCGCTATGAAAACAGCAACGGCGTTGTTGACTGCTTTGATGAAAAATCAGGTGTAGACGCAGAGCGCTTCCTCCGCTTTAACGGAGATACAGTTGTTCTTGCCGATATTCCGGTTCGCTCTTTCTTTGAGGGAGAAACGCTTGTTGCTCCGATTTCTGCGTCCAATTATTCTCAGATTGAATATGGCAAATGCAACTTAAGCTATGAGCTTGTTGATACCGATACAAATGAGGTTATACTCTCCGGTGCGCTTGAAAACCTCGATATAGATAAGCGCGGATATTTTGAGCTTTGTAAAATACATATAACATTCCCGAAGACTGATAGAGCAAGAAATCTCCGCCTTGCTGTACGTCTTGCTTCTGAAAAGACGGGTAAGGTTATTGAAAACGACTGGGATCTCTGGGTGTTTGAAAACAAGCCGGAAAATCTTGACCTTTCCAATTGTGCATTCAATCTTACGCGAATTAACGCACAGTCGCGCTATCAGAAGGTTGCACTTTGCCCGAAGAAGGGTGCGAAGCTTTATGTAACCGACGTTCTTGACGATACAGTGTTTGAGGAGCTTGAGCGCGGCGGCAATGTACTTCTGTTCTATCGCTCACCGCTCACACGTCACGTGAGAGACCAGTGGGCAACAGCGGATAAGTATACGTTCAGAACGACATGGGATCGCTTTAAAGCTGTTATCTGGGACCGCGGAACAAACTACGGCGGAATCGTTCATAAGCCCGAGGCAATCAAAGGCTTCCCGCACAAAGGTATTTCAGACCTCCAATTCGGTCGTCTTATTGAGGACTCTGACAAGATTATCCTTGACAGCTTCCCCGTAAAGGTAAAACCTGTTTTCCGCGAGATTGACAAGAGCTGCCGTGACCGCTTTGATGCTTATGCAAACTCCTTTAATCTTCCGGAGCTTCAGTATGACAGAACACTGCGTAATTTCTCTCACATCTGCGAAATGAAGGTAGGGAAGGGTAAGCTTATTGTAACAGGTCTTAACTTCACAGGTCTTGGAACTCAGCTTCCGGATGTCTGCGGAATGTTTGAAGCACTTGTGAATTATGCAAAGAGCGATGCATTTAACCCCGAGGCTGAAATCGGCATCGACGAGCTTCGCGAACATCTTCTCCATAACAGCACGCTTGGTCCGGTGCGTGAGCGTATGATGACGCAGTATTGGCAGCTTGATGCAGAGCCGGTTGAAAACATCAACTACTGGACAGAGTCAAGAGCATATTGCGAAGAGGGTGACCGCCTCGGTCAAAAGCTCAATTAAAATGTTTTTTCAGTGGGCAGTCATAAACTTGTCCGCTGTAAAAAGAAACATTGGATGGATATAAAGAAAAGCATACGATTATGTTGCAAAATATTTGCAATCATATAATATTATACAATAGGTGATTGTAAAAGTACCGCAAAAACAGTATGACAAAAGCAATCCCACGCAAAGAGGATGATGCAAAAAGAAAAATGTAAAATTAAGCAGCACAAAAAGACGGTATTTCAAAACCG
>JAFQVE010000110.1 GCA_017408185.1 Oscillospiraceae bacterium
CGTGCGGATTTTGCTCTACTCCTTGTTCGTGCATTCGGTCTTGAATCGGACAACACCGAGAACTTTGCAGATGTGTCTGCATCCGATTATTTCGCTTCTGAGCTTGCGGTTGCCCGCAATACGGGAATAGTCAGCGGTATTGGTGAAAATAAGTATGCACCTCGCAACACAATCACACGCCAGGATATGATGGTTATAGTGTACCGCGCTTTGAGTGCCAGCCCTGCAGGGGAGGGTCTACGCGCCATCACGCCGACGGATGAGGTGTTACTCGCTTACCCTGATTTCACTATCGTCGCACCTTACGCCTGCGATGCAGTATCTGCGCTCATCGGGGCAGGGCTTGTTAATGGAAAAAACGGTCTTATCGCGCCTATTGAGTATACGACAAGAGCGGAAGTGGCTGTATTAATAAAAAGGATACTTGATTACGCGGTAAAGGAAGTATAATTATGAAGTTTACATATGATCACGATTTGCACATTCATTCCAATTTATCTGCCTGCTCGAATGATCCGGAACAGACGGCAGAGAGTATTCTTGCATACGCAAAAAAGAGAAAACTGAAGAGAGTTTGCATTACGGACCATTTCTGGGATGAGGCGATACCCGGTGCATCGGATTGGTATCTTCCGCAGAATTACAAACACATAAGCCGTATTAAGCCCCTGCCTCAGGCAGAAGGAACGCAGCTTCTTTTCGGATGCGAAGCAGAGCTTGATAAAAATATGACACTCAGCGTATCGGAAGAAAAATACGACCTGTTCGATTTTATGGTGGTTGCAACAACTCATATGCATCGTGTCGGGTTCACGGTAGACGAAGCGGAATTAAAAACACCTGAGCATCGTGCAGATGCGTGGATAAGAAGGCTTGATGCCGTGTTTGATATGAAGCTGCCTTTTCGCAAGGTTGGCATAGCCCATCTTACGTGTAAGCTTATCGCACCTGAAAAAGACGTGTTCCTTAAAACGCTAAGAGCAATTCCGGTTTCGGAAATGAAGCGTCTTTTCACAAAAGCAGCACGGCTTGGTGCAGGAATAGAGCTTAACTATGGTGCGTTCAAGTTTGCTGATGAGGAGGAGGCACTTCTGCCGTACAGAATTGCAAAGGAATGCGGCTGTAAGTTCTATTGTGGAAGCGATGCGCATGAAGTATCTCAAATGTATGCCGCGGGAGAAGTTTTCCAAAAGGCAATAAATCTTCTTGATCTTCGTGAAGAAGATAAAATGAAATAAATCGTATAAAAAGGATGCGTTTTCGCATCCTTTTTATATTGCTTTTTGTTGAATGTCATGATAAAATATAACGGTAAAATTTAATATAATCACACAGAGTGCCGTGCCCGCTGTAAAAGATTTATAAATCAAGGCGTGCATGGTGAAAAGGAAACACGGTCAGAATCCGTGACGATACCAGTCGCTGTGTGCACCAAAGAACGTTTATCCGTCGGTGAAAGCCGGTCATTGGGAAACTGAGAAGGCAGGGTGAACGGGCGTTTTTATGTGGTGCGAGTCAAAAGACCTGCTCTGATGCCTTTCCGTACTTGCTTTTTTGCAAAGGAAGGGTAGTTTTGTCCGGCGAAGTTTTTTCGTGCGGGCAGAATGTGTGATGCGGGAAAACTGCCGCAGTAGTCTTTGAGTTCTCAAAGATTACTGTTTTTTTGTTTTTCCGGTTTTGAGGAGGTGGCTGCCTATGTCCCGGTATTGGCATAGAAATTATTATATTAAATTTTAACTGAAAGAGGAAAAAAGAAAATGAAATGCAAAAGAATTTTAAGCCTTGTATTATCGCTTATGATAATGCTTGGCGCAGTCACTGTATCCGCATTTGCGGAAAATGAAAACATAAACGTCACGGAGATAATTGGTGAATCGGTCTTAGAAACGGATGCTGACGCATCAACTGTTCGGGATGAAGCTGATCTTATTGATGCTGACACAATTGATGAAGTGCCTGTTACGGAAGAGATATCTATTCCGGAGATTACAGAGGAAGAAAACAAAGAAGAAGAAAAAGAAGAGCGCGATGAACTGATTTCCGCCCTGCTTGAAAATATTGCGAAAACATATACGGACAAAAGTTCATACTGGGAAGTAATGGATATGGGCGCATACAAAAAATACGCGCCTGAAACCGAAGCTGTTTTGTCCGATGCTGCTGTTCGCGCTTTTATCACAACGAGCATCAAAGCTGTTTCGGAAAGTGATAAAGACGCGGACCTTGCAAAGGCAATTCTTGCCCTCACCGCACAGGGAAAGGATGCGACAAGACTCTATAAGGTAAACAGCAACACACCGGTTGACGCGGTTAAAAAGATGAGCAATACGGAACACTCAACAAGCGTTTGGAGCGCACCGTATACCCTTGCGGCATATAACAGAAATGAGTATAAAAACCGCGACAAGGAGCTTTCTCTTGTCAACGCTCTCCTCGCATCACAGGGCGAGAACGGTGCATGGGATGAGTATGGAACAATAGACACGACGGCAAACGCAATTGCAGGGCTTTCGTTCTATTTAAACGACGAAGATTCTGCGCTGAAGGCGAGCGTGAACGAAGCGATTGAAGCCGCTCTTACATACTTATCCGTACAGCAGAATGAGGATGGAAGCTTTTCTGATTCTTGGTCGGGAAGAAACTCGAATTCAACCGCAATGGTTGCGATTGCCCTCGCCGCGGCAGGCGTGGATGTTGAGGAAGATACTCGTTTTATAAAGAACGGCAACAGCATCATAGACGGGCTTCTTTCGTTTGCGCTTGAAGATAACAGCGGATTTGGTCATACGGATAATATCACAGTGAGTGACTATTCAACAGAGCAAGCTTTCCGTGCGCTTATTGCGCTCGCAGGCGCGATAAAAACGAATGCGCCATACAATGTGTATGACTTTAACGGAATCACTCTTTCGCCTGCACGTGCAACGGATGAGTATACAGGCGGAAATACACCTTCCGCACCCCAGGGGAATCAGATTTCGGTTTCGCTCACAATAAAGGCGGATAACGGAAATTGGCTTAGCTCATATAACGTCACTCTTCCGGGCGACGGAGCAACCATATACCACGCATTTGTAAAGGGGTGTAACGAGAATAATCTGAAATATGAAGGTGCAGACAAAGGCTATGTCTCTTCAATTTCAAAAGGCAATAAAACTCTTGCTGAATTTGGCGCGGGTAAAAACTCAGGTTGGCTCTATAAATTAAACGGAGAAGCGCCTCTTCTCGGAATAAGAGAATGCAGTATTAAAAATGGGGATAGAATCGAGTTTTTCTACACAAAGGATTACACAAAGGAACATGGGATAGGCGGCCTTTCCGGTTTCGGAAACGAAGAAAAGGAAGAAGAGAAAACAAAGGAAGAGGAAAAAGAACCTGCCACACAGCCTTTGGAAATAAGCTTTGCGGATGTTCCGGATGGCGCGTGGTATAAGAGTGCGGTGGAATTTGCTGTTGAGAACAAGTTGTTTAACGGCGTGTCGGAAAAAGAGTTTGCTCCGTCCGCTTCAATGACCCGTGCAATGCTCGTAACCGTGCTTCACAGAATGGCAGATGCTGAAGCTGACGTGAAGAATCATAGCTTTGAAGATGTTCCGGAAGGTCAATGGTATTCCGATGCTGTTGCCTGGGCAACAGCTAACGGCATAGCTACGGGAATGAGTGAGGTGCGCTTTGCTCCGGATGCAGGTATAACGCGTGAGCAGATGGCGGCTATCCTTTACAGATATGCAAGCCTGAAGGGGTATGTAAAGCAAAATGAATTTGAACTTTCAGAATTTGCTGATTCCGATAATATAAGCACGTGGGCATACGATGCACTTTGCTGGGCGAATGCTGAACAGCTTATAAACGGAAGAGAAAATGGCTATCTTGCACCGAAAGAAGGTGCAACACGTGCCGAGGTAGCGGCAATTCTTATGCGTTTCTGTGAAAAGTATATAAAATAGATTTATTTTTGCAAGAGCGACAAAAGTCGCTCTTGC
>JAFQVE010000111.1 GCA_017408185.1 Oscillospiraceae bacterium
TCCGAGCTTCGGTGTTGCCGTTATATCGCGCGTGCTGGAAAGTGCGGGCTATCGCGTGGCGATTCTGTCACAGCCGGACTGGAAGGACGTGAATGCTTTCCGTGCGCTTGGAAAACCGCGTCTCGGTATACTCGTCACAGGTGGAAATATTGATTCCATGGTTGCTCATTACACCGTTGCGAAGCACAGAAGAAAGCGCGATGATTATACTCCCGGAGGAGTTATGGGGAAGCGCCCGGATCGTGCGATGACAACCTATTGCAAAATGGCACGGCGCGCATATCCCGACCTTCCGATTGCGGCAGGTGGGCTCGAAGCATCACTGCGCCGTTTTGCACATTATGACTATTGGGATGATACCGTGCGCTGTTCGGAGCTTATAGAGTCCGGCGCAGACATCCTGATGTTTGGTATGGGCGAGGATACAATTATTCAGCTTGCAGATGCGCTCAGCAGCGGGATTGCGGTATCCGATATAAAGAACATACGGGGAACGGTGTATAAGTCTGAAACACTTGACGACTGCATATACCCGTTTGTTACCGTGCCGTCGTTTGACGAGGTGTCACGCGATAAAAGAAAATACGCAATGGCGGCAAAAATACAGCAGGACGAGCAGGACGCCGTGCGCGGACGCGCAGTTGCGCAGAAGCACGGTGATGTATATATCGTCCAGACTCCTCCGCAGTATCCGATAAGCACGGAGCGCTTTGACGAGGTGTATGAGCTTCCGTATATGCGCGACTATCACCCGTCGTATGAACGTCTGGGCGGAGTTAAAGCGATAGAAGAGGTAAAGTTTTCAATCATTCACAACCGCGGCTGTTTTGGCGGCTGTAATTTCTGCTCGCTTGCTTTTCATCAGGGAAGAATGATAAGCACAAGAAGCCACGATTCCGTTGTTGACGAAGCGAAGAAGCTGACGGAAATGCCGGATTTTAAGGGATATATCCATGATGTCGGCGGACCTACGGCGAATTTCAGAAGCACCTCGTGTAAGGCGCAGAAGGAACGCGGAATGTGCAAAAAGAACTGTCTTTCCCCCACGCCGTGTAAGAACTTGTATGTTGACCACACGGACTATCTCTCACTTTTGCGAAGGCTTCGCTCTCTTCCGAAGGTAAAGCGCGTGTTTATCCGCTCAGGTGTGCGCTTTGACTATGTAATGGCGGACAAATCCGATGAATTTTTCCGCGAGCTTGTACAGTATCACGTCAGCGGTCAGCTAAAGGTTGCGCCTGAGCACGCGTGCGACAGTGTGCTTAAATATATGAATAAGCCGCGCTTTGATGTTTACAGAAGATTTTATAAAAAGTTTTTTGAGCTTGATGCGCAGTACAATAAAAATCAGTTTCTTGTTCCGTATTTTATCTCCTCGCATCCGGGGTGTACTCTGCGTGATGCGATAAAGCTTGCGGAGTATCTCAACAGCATCGGACATATGCCCGAGCAGGTTCAGGATTTTTACCCCACTCCCGGAACGATAGCAACGTGTATGTATTACACGGGGCTTGACCCGAACACGATGGAGAGCGTGTATGTCCCGCGCGAGCCACACGAAAAGGCGATGCAACGCGCACTTTTGCAATGGCGGCGTCCCGAATGCCGCGCACTTGTAGCGGAGGCATTAAAAACAGCGGGGAGAGAAGACCTTATAGGAAGCGCAAAACGGTGCCTTATCCGTCCGGACAAAGTGCCGGGACCGCGAAAAAAAGCTCCAGATGCCGCACGTCCGTTCGAGCGAAAAAGCAAAGGCGGGAAAGGCAGGGGCAGAAGATGATTATTCTCGGAATAGACCCCGGATATGCCATTGTCGGCTATGGCGTGATTGATACTGACGGAATGCGTCCGATATCCTACGGCGCGATACGGACGGAGGCGGGGATTCCCATAGAAGACCGCCTTTCCGAGATATATGATAATATGACAGAGCTTTTGCGCACATTCCGTCCCGACCACGTTGCGATAGAAAAGCTGTATTTCAACACCAATGAGAAAACGGCGATAAATGTGTCGCAGGCACGCGGGGTTATCGTGCTTGCGTGTGTGAAGTGCGGAGTGAAGGTACATGAATATACGCCCCTTCAGGTGAAAATGTCGGTTGTCGGCTACGGCAGAGCTGAAAAAGGGCAGATTATGGATATGACAAAACGGCTTCTGGGGCTGAAGAAAACCCCGCGCCCCGATGATGCGGCAGATGCGCTTGCCATTGCGCTTTGCCATGCAAATACCACGGGAAGCCTTCTTATGAATTTGTAAGGACGGGAGTGTTTTTATATGTTCAGTTATTTAAACGGAACCGTAGCAGAGCTTGAACCTAATCTCGTTGTGATGGATGTCGGAGGTGTGGGTTTTTCCTGCAATGCCTCGCTCAATACCGTTGCAAAGATGAAGGTTGGAGTTTCTGCGAAGATTTATACCTATCTCAATGTCCGCGAGGATGCGCTTGAGCTTTTCGGATTTTACGACAAGGATGAGCTTGAGTCGTTCAGGCTTTTAACCTCTGTATCCGGCGTAGGTCCTAAGGTTGCGCTTTCAATCCTCTCGGCGGTAACGCCGTCCGCTCTTGCGCTTGCGGTGGCTACAGGTGATGAAAAGCCGCTTCTTGCCGCAAGCGGCGTGGGCAAGAAGGTTGCGGGAAGAATTATTCTTGAGCTTAAGGATAAGATTGCAAAAAGCACATTTGATGCCGGCGAGATAACAAAGGGGGCATACGTTCCAGTGGCTTCAAGCGCAGACGGCGAAGCGGCAGAGGCACTCATCAGCCTCGGCTATGGGCGCGACGAAATCGGCGCGGCGCTTCGAGGCGTTGATACATCCGGTATGTCCGTTGAAGATATAATCAAGCTTGCGCTTGCAAGGCTTATGAGATAGAAAGCGGGGGATTTGCTTTGAGTATAGAATTTAACAGCCCGTCGGCAGAGGAGTATGCAGAGGACGAACGTATGGTGTCGTCGCTTCTTACGAACCGCGATGAGCACGAGAACACCCTGCGCCCGAAGATGCTTTCAGAATACACAGGGCAGGATAAGGTGAAGGATCAGCTTCGCGTGTATATTGAAGCTGCACGAAGCCGCAACGAGCCGCTTGACCATGTTTTGCTTTACGGCCCGCCGGGACTCGGAAAGACCACGCTTGCAACGATTATTGCAAACGAGATGGGCGTAAATATCCGCACGACGTCAGGACCCGCGATTGAAAAGACGGGCGACCTTGCCGCGCTTCTTACCAGCCTTAATGACGGAGATATTCTCTTTATTGACGAAATTCACCGCCTCAATCGCAGCATTGAAGAAATTCTCTATCCGGCAATGGAGGACTATGCGCTTGATATCATTATCGGCAAAGGCCCGTCGGCAAGAAGCGTAAGGCTGGGACTTCACCGCTTCACGCTTATCGGCGCGACCACACGTGCAGGACAGCTTACATCACCTCTGCGCGACCGCTTCGGCGTTATTATGCGCCTTGAGCTTTATACTCCTGAGGAGCTTGCGGGAATCGTTAAGCGGAGCGCGGATATCCTTGGAATACGCGCGGATGATACGGGGGCTGCGGAGATTGCGCGAAGAAGCCGCGGAACGCCGCGTATCGCGAACAGAATACTCAAGCGTGTGCGCGACTTTGCCGAGGTGCGCGCGAACGGCGAGATTAACCGTGATGTTGCCGATATGGCGCTCAACGCGCTTGAGATAGATGAGATAGGTCTTGATATGACCGACCGCCGCGTTATTGAAAGCATCATATACAACTTCGCCGGCGGACCGGTAGGGCTTGATACGCTTGCCGCAACAATAGGTGAAGAGGCGGTTACGATTGAAGACGTTGTAGAGCCGTATCTTATGCAGCTGGGATATTTAAGCCGCACTCCGCGCGGAAGATGTGTGACGAAAAAGGCATATGACCATCTCGGGATTCCGTTTGAAGGTCAGCTTGAATTGTAGTGAAAAATTCCGGGGCGGGCAAAAAACGCAAAGTCGTAAAAAGAAAAAAATGCTCGAAAAAGTTTACTTTTTCGGGCATACAATAAAAAAATCTTAAAAAAATATAAAACTTTTGTAATTTTTACTTGACAATTGAAAAAGCATCGTGGTATAATACAGAATGATAATAAATATATTTGGTGGTTCTCTGTTTTGGAAATGCTTAAAACCTTGAAGGACGAGGAACTGATATCCTTATCCCGCGCCGGAAACCACAGCGCGGAGGAAGCCCTTATCCTGCGTTATACCTCTTATGTAAGGAGCTTTGCGCGTCCGTATTTTCTTGCGGGCGGCGATTCGGAAGACCTTATCCAGGAGGGTATGATAGGAGTTATAAAAGCAATATCTGAGTTTGATGCGGAAAATTCCGCTTCTTTCAAAACCTTTGCCACTATGTGTATCCGCAACAGAATTTATTCCGCTATCCGTCACTCTATGCGCGATAAAAACCGTCCGCTTAACAATTATGTTTCGCTTGGCGGCGAGGACGATGAGAGCGTGGCGGTTATGTCGTCGGATAAAATGGTTGACCCGGCTGAGCGAATTATCGGAGAAGAGTCTTACCGCGAGCTTCTTGCTACGGTATCGGACCTTCTTTCCGGCTTTGAAAAGAAAGTTTTATCGCTCTATCTTGAGGGGCTTTCCTATGCGGAAATATCAGAAAATGTCAGTAAACCGCAGAAGTCGGTTGACAACGCAGTTGCAAGAATACGGCGTAAGTTTGCCGGATATCTTGAAAAAAACGGCGATATCAGGTGATTCACCTGTTGAGCAAATATTATTACAAATGCCCAAGTAGCTTAAAAATTATCAGAGCGCAAGATTGAGGTGTCGGTGGAAGTCCGTCCTGGGGCAAGTCTTAAGTCAAAGAGAGGGTATCAAAATGTACGAAGACAAGACATTAAAATGCAAAGAGTGCGGAGCAGATTTCGTGTTCACAGCTGGTGAGCAGGAATTCTATGCAGAGCGCGGATTCATGAACGAGCCGCAGCGCTGCAAGGCTTGCCGTGACGCTCGTAAGGCTGCAAGCCGCGGCCCGAGAGAGTACTTCACTGCTACATGCGCAGCATGCGGCGGCGAGGCAAAGGTTCCGTTCGAGCCGAAAACTGACCGTCCTGTTTACTGCAGCGATTGCTTTGCAAAGATGCGCCAGGAAGACAATCAGTAATTAACGTCTGAAAAAAGACCTTCACGTTTTTCGTGAAGGTCTTTTTTGCAATTTTTATTACAATTTCGGAAACTACTCGGCAATGTGGAGTTCTTGTTTTAAGCCTTCGCGGAGAATTTCAGAAAAATTAAGTCCTGCCGCTTCTGACATAGAGTTGAGCCAAGCGGGAAGAGTTAAGGTTTTCTTTACAATTTTGTTATCATAGAATCTGCGGTATGAAGCAGTATCACAACAGATCAAGGATGCAAATTGATTTTCTGCTGTTTGTATGCTTTTAATGTCACTTGCAATCGGAAAACGGATGTGATTTTCTTCCATGTTATAGAGTGTGAGGGCAAGAACATCCTCTGCCATTTCGCAGGCTTCTTCGAGTGATTCCCCCTGCGTATAGCAGCTTTCAAAGTCGGGGAAATGGACAGTGAATATTCCGTCCTCGTTTGTAAAAATTGCGGGGTATATATTTTTCGACATTAAAAAAACCTCCGTATATACAGTATAGCCGCTGACAATAACATTTTATTCAATGCCGGCATCTTTTTTGATGCTTTTCAGCGTACCTGAAGCGATTTCTTTTGCATGGCGCGGGATAGGAAAATATTTTCCGGTAATGGGACTGAAATATATGTCGTGGCGTTTGCCGTGTTGTGCAAGTGTAATGTTATTTTTTGCAAGTAGTTTGAGCAATTCCCCGAGTTTCATAAAGCAACCTCGCCTTCTAAGTATATTCTAACACGTCCTGACACGTGTGTCAACTGTTTTTTCTATTCAATATTTGTCTTTTCCCAGAACTCGTGCGTCATAATCATTGTGGGGTAGCGCTTTACAAGCTTGTTGCGGTTTTTTCGTTCCTCGTGCATTGTAAGTCCGTAATACTCTTTAAAAAGCCTTCCGAGATACGAGCGGCTTCCGAAGCCACACTTATCGGCAATATATGAAAACGAAAATGTTGAAAAGGTTATCATAATCTGTGCGCGCCTGAGACGAACCATCTGAAGATAGAGCGCGTATGTTGTACCTGTTATCTTTTTCATAAGCCGGAAAAATTCCGTCTGGCAGAGCGTGGATATGCGTATAAGATCTTCGCGGTGGATTTTTTCCGCATAATTCTTATTCATATATGATATCGCGTCCATCATAGGCGATAGCTTGTTGCGGATAAAATGTTCTGCCCTTTTTTGCTGTGCTTCGTTAAGCGCAAAGGGAGGCAGAGAAAAAAACTCTGCTATTTTTTTATTTACGTCTTTTATATTTGAAACGCCTGTCTTGAAGTTATTCTCACACAATGACAGGAGAATTTCATCGGAGCGGGATTTTTCATCGGATGACAGAGTAACGAAGGTTGGAGTAGTGAAGCCGAGCTCTGCGCTGAATTGTCGGCAAAACATATTTGCAATTACGTTTATACGTCCGGTAACCTGCATTTTATCGAAGAAGAAAAAGGTTCCTTCAAGGCAGATAAGCTCTACCGGCTCTTCGCCTGAGACTTCATAGCTGTGGAAAACCCCGGGAGGCGCGATGACGACAGAGCCCGGACCGCAGTTAAACTCATCATCGCCCACGGCATGTACATAGCTTCCGCTGACGCAATACCACACCTGAGGAAAATCGTGATGGTGGTAGCCGCCGAAAAAATGCTTGGTATATTTAACATAGCGCACGGCGACGGGATGGCGGGAGGCGGAAAAGACATAGAACATAGTTCCGATAACATTGTTGCCAGGGATTACAACTTTCTTCAAATCTGTCATTTTTTTGCTCTCCTTTCCCTTTTTGTATATAAAAATTATATCATTTAACACAGTGCTTTGTCTATATAATAATTTTGTAAAAAATGTAAGATACGACGCTTTTTCACTTTTTTATATGCTACAATGCAGATGAAATTGATGCAACGGCGAATACGCTTTGCATTACATTGAATTTAAAGCTTTAAGGGGAAAAGAAAAATGTTTAAGATAGAAACACATTTGCATACAACGGAAGCAAGCCCGTGTTCACAGGTAGACGCGGCTGAAATGGTCAGGCTTTACGCGGAGGCAGGATATAAGACCGTAATAATAACGGACCACTTCAAGCAGAAATACCTTGATGCTTTTGATTGTGACACATGGAGCGATGCCGTTGACCGTTTTTTTCTCGGTTATCGCAACGCGAAAGCGGCAGGTGAAAAGCTTGGTGTAAATGTCATCATCGGGGCGGAATTTGAACTGGGAAATGTTCCTAATCATTATCTTACATATGGCATAACACCTGAAATTGTCAAGAAAAATCCGGAGATTGCAAATCTGCCGGCGGAAGAATTTTATCGTTATATGCACGAGAACGGTGTGTTTGTTGTGCAGGCTCATCCGTATCGGGATTGTGGATCATTTCCGACTCCGGACTGTGTTGACGGCTTTGAGATTTACAATTCTAATCCGCGACATACGGATTTTTCCGAAAAGAGCGAGGCAACGGCAAGAGAGCATAAGCTTTTTGTTACGGCGGGAAGCGATGCTCACCGGCTTAACGACTATGCAATGAGCGGGATGATTTCAAAAAAAGAAATCAAATCAGCAGAAGAGTTTGTTGCGTTTGTAAAGAGCGGCGAAGGTGAGCTGATAAGATGATTTACCTTATCAGTGACATACACGGCGAAGCGGATTTCAAGGGCCTTTTGCAATATATCGAGAAAGCAACGGAAGATGATTTGCTTCTCATTCTCGGCGATGTTTGCTTTAAGTTTGAGGACACAGAGGAAAACCGGAAATTTACGGAGTTTTTCCTTTCGATAAAGAAGAACATAGCAATTGTGGACGGAAACCACGAAAATTTTGAGGTCATAAAAAGCTTTCCCGA
>JAFQVE010000112.1 GCA_017408185.1 Oscillospiraceae bacterium
ATGGGCAGCGGATGCGATAAACACGCTTGCGGCAGACGGCATAATCAAGGGCACAAGTGAAGACACGTATTCTCCCGAAAACAATATAACTCGCGCAGATTTTGCCCTGTTGCTCGTTCGTGCGTTTGAGCTCACAAGCGCGAACACAGAGAACTTCGCAGACGTATCTGCAACTGACTACTTCGCATCCGAGCTTGCAATAGCGCGTAATACCGGCATCGTAAACGGTATAGGTGATAACAAATTTGCCCCGCGCAATACCATCACCCGTCAGGATATGATGGTAATAGTATATCGCGCACTGCAGAGCCAAAGCCTTCCCCTTGAGGAGAAGGGGGACCGCCGAACGGCGGTGGATGAGGTGTTATCACAATACCCCGACTTTGACACCGTTGCAGAATATGCAAAGACCGCAGTCTCCGCGCTCATCGGCGCAGGTATCGTCAACGGCAAGAACGGACGCATCGCCCCGACGGATTACACCACGCGGGCAGAAGTAGCGGTGCTTATCAAGCGTATACTTGATTATACGAAGCAGTAAATTTAAGTTTTCGCGAAGCGGTTCGTTTCATATCTTCGCTTTTCGGCAAATTCCCGAAGAGGTTCTTACTTTCTTGTTTCGCACTGCCGCCTTTCGCGCCAAGCGGTAATAAATCACAGCGAAATCACAGAAAAGACGGCGTGGGCAAAATTTTAATTTTGCCGTTTACGCAAGTCTCTGTGATAAGCGCGATGATTTATCCGGTGCGCGGGGCAGCGGCAAAAGCGTGGAGGGTTTCAAAGGGAACTGAGTTAAGTTCCCTTTGGAAACACCCTTGCGGGTTTTCGCAAACGAAATTAATTAACACACATTTGTGTTAATATAGAAAAAACTATGGAGGTAACTTCAAAATGAAAAAATTTATCTCACTTCTCCTTGCGGGCATTATGCTCTTTGCACTTTGCGCCTGCACGGGAACAACACAAAACGGTAACGTCGGCTCTTCCGTCATTCCCGAGGGAAAGCAAATTCCGGACGATGCGGTTCTGGATATAACGGTAGGAAGCCATCCCTCTTGGCCGTATCATGATGGGCTTAAGGTTTGGGAATATATCGGTGAAAGCATTGGCGGAACGCTTAACGTAACCGGAATACCGATAGACGACTTTTCGACAAAATTTCCTCTTATGATGTCAGGGCAGGATACCATGCCGGATCTCATCGGATTCCAGAGTCCCCCTTCATCTTTCAGTTCATTTTGTGAGCAGGGCGCTTATAAGGCACTTGACGATTATCTTGAGTATTTGCCGGATTATGAGAAATTCTGGGACGGTCTCCCCGAAACAGAGCAGAGGATGAGAGAAATAAGAAGAATGAGTGACGGAAAGGTTTATTACACACCGGTCTACGGCACGGAGCGCTCAAAGAACATGCATTCATGGCTGTATCGAAAGGACGTATTTGATAAGCACGGCCTTAAAACCCCCGAGACGATTGATGACCTTTACACCGTTTCAAAGGAGCTTAAAGAGTTATATCCGGATTCGTATCCGTTCTGTCTCCGCGCAGGACTTAACACATTAAACAGAATAGGTTCTTCGTGGAAACCGAACTTCCGTTATAATGTGTATTACGATTTTGAGAACGGGAAGTTTTCCTATGGCACAACAGAGGATACCATGCTTGAGGTAGTAACCTTCTTTAAGAAGATGTTAGAAGAAGAGCTCGTTCCTAATAACTTTTTTGGCATCCCGACAGCATCATGGGAAGAGCTTGTTACAACGGACCGCGGCTTTATTATTCCTGATTTTCAGGTAAGAATTGACTACTTTAACAATATTGCGCGCAGAAATTACCCGGAATTTAACCTTACCGCGATGAAGCCGCCGTATGCCGAAAACGGAATTGGTATTCCGATGTTGAATAAGTCTAACTTCGACCCGCAGGGCTACGGCATTTGCAATACAGGCGACGAAGAGAGCATAATTAACTCAATGCGCTTTATCAACTGGCTCTATACAGATGAAGCAGAAGAGCTTCTTTCATGGGGTAAGGAAGGCGAGACCTATGAAATCAAGGATGGAGAGCGTGTATTCATCCTTCCGTCTGAAGGCGCATCTGCAGAGGCAGCATATGGTATGAAGACAATCGGAGCATATCTGCGTATAGATCCGAAATCCATAGATGTGACTCAGTCAAAAGAGCAGGCTTCCGTAACGGACTTTATCCATGAAAATACTCATCCAGAGCTTGATCCGACATTATATATGACTTTAACTGATGAAGAAACTGCGAAAATTGCTGATCTCAGCACATCAATAACTACTTTAGTTCATGAGAGTTTAGTGAAGTTCATTCGTGGTCAGAAGCCGATTTCAGAGTGGGAAAGCTTCCAGGCAGAGCTTTCAGAGCTTCCGGTGGATGAGCTTTTGGCAGTTTATGAAGGTGCATATGCAAGGTACAAATAATTAAGAACAAAATACCGGGCAATAGCTTTTTGCCATTGCCCGGTATTTTTACAGGATGTTCTCAAAGGAGTGTTTTATTTGAATATCATGGAACCCAAAAAGCTTGACTACGCAATAGATTTTATTCTAAAGAGAATAGATGATAATCTTGAAGCGTTTACTGACAAATTTCCGTCACCCGCCAGCTGTAACTATGTATATAAGCCGTCACCTAACTATGAATGGACACCCGGCTTCTGGACAGGTATGATATGGCTTGCCTATGAATTAACAGGTGATGAAAAATACAAAAAAGTTGCCATGTACCAGATTAAAAGCTATAGAGAAAGACTTGAAAATAAAGTATGTATAAATACTCATGACATAGGTTTTATCTATATGCTTTCATGTGTTGCGGCATATAAAATAACAGGAGATGAATATGCAAAAGAAACAGCTATTATGGCAGCAGACCATCTTATTACCCGCTTCCACGAAAAAGGCAAATTCATTCAGGCGTGGGGAACAATGGGATCCGAGGGTAACCGCCGTCTTATAATAGACTGCCTTTTAAATATACCGTTTCTTTTCTGGGCTACGGACGTTACCGGTGACGAAAAATACAGATATGTTGCAGATAATCACCTGAGAACAGCACTCAGTGTTCTCACACGTCCTGACTATACAACGCACCATACCTTCTTCTTTAGTCCCGAAACAGGTGAGCCTCTTTACGGACGGACAGCTCAGGGTGCAAATGACGATTCCTGCTGGGCAAGAGGACAGAGCTGGGGCGTAACGGGAACCGCCCTCAACTATAAATATGTTCCCGAAGATTTTGTTATGGATAAGCATAATAAAATTACAGATACATTTATAAATAAGCTTCCGAAAGATTTTGTTCCATACTGGGATATGGATTTCGCTCCTGAGGATAACGAGCCGCGTGATACATCTGCTGCAGCCATTGCTGCCTGCGGAATACTTGAAATGAGTAAATATCATACAAATGAAAAGCATTTAAAATGTGTATCGGATATGCTCAATTCTCTTACGGACAATTTCCTTACAGAAAAAATCCCGGGCTCAAACGGCATACTTTCCGATGGTATGTACAGCCGTCCGAGCGGCAGTAATCCGGAGTGTAATATATGGGGAGATTACTTCTTTTTCGAAGCACTTGTAAGAATTAAAAAACCTGATATGGAACTGTATTGGTAATGTTAATATATCAAAGTTCTTTCTCAGTCAGCGTCCGATAAGTGAATGGGATAACTTCCGGGAAGAGCTTCTCTCAATATACGAAAAAGAGTATAATAAAATAAAATATTACGGAGGAAAATAATATGATTTGGTCTTTATATGCAACACTCGGGTATAATATGTGGTACACAGATTACCCCACTGTAAAATTTGAGGATGAAGCGTGGAAAATCCTTGTTGATAAAGCAGTAGAGAACGGTTTTAATCAGATAGTTCTTGACCTTGGCGAAGGAGTTCGCTACGCTTCCCATCCCGAGCTTGCACGCCCGGGCGCCTGGACACGTGAAAGAGTACGCGAGGAAGTAAAGTCGTTTCGCAACCGC
>JAFQVE010000113.1 GCA_017408185.1 Oscillospiraceae bacterium
AAATGAGGGAATACATTTAAAACTCAGCCCTGCGTGGCTCGTTTCCGAAACGAATAGAAATCCTTATAACATAAAAACAATGGAAGTTCTGAAACAATTCGAGCCTTTAAACATTGAAATTGGAGAAGGAAATATAATTTTCCCTCAAGGAAACGCGCGAAAATATCTGAAAGAGTATTTCGACCCCGACGAAGTTTACATAAACCCATATGAAGAAGATCCGCAGGATATACGCACTCTCAGCGTTGACCCCAACGGCGACGTGCTGGGCGGAAATATATATCGGACGGATATTATGGATATCATAAATAATTACAAAGGAGAATGACCATGAAATTCAAAGAAAACATTTTACCCATACTGCAAATAGCCGTTTCATTGACCGTGATCGTACTCTCTGCCCTTGGATTGGCGGGAGTCTTTGAACACGCATCAAAAATAACTACTCCCCTGCTGGGCGTGTTGCTCCTGCTACAAGCAGGCTCCCATTGGGGAAAAAGAAAAGGCATAGCAATATTCAGCCTCTGCGCAGGAATATTCGTCCTGATCTGCGCGGTGGTAATTCTTATAATTATGTAAAAAGAAGACTGCGGTCCGAATGGATCGCAGTTCTATTTTCAATTATAGTTTCTGAAATTCTTGATTTTGTGGAAGGTTGTAAAATTGGAGTTATGGAAGTTGTTTGCACCGTTGACTGCTGTGCGGCAAAGATAGAGAATATCATCGCCTTCGATAAAGAAATCGACATATTGGAATCCGACCTGTTTGGGGTCGTCGTACCTGCGGTCGATCAAGTGAGTGCATAGTTTCCACTCTCGCAAATCAGGCGAGCTAATGAGCGATAGCAGATTGCGATTTGTCTTAGGTTCATCAAGTGCATAGCTGACGATGGCGTAGTATTTTTTGCTTACATCATCGAAAACAATGTTGAATTTTGATGCGGTGGCCGGAAAGTCGATGATGGAGTCGAATTCAGGCTCTGCCTCGGGATTTTCGGGATCATAATTTAATATCACCGCCGTGCGGTCAACAAAGCGAAGAACGTCAACGGTTCTGCCGTCAGGTGTGCTTATAACATTACCCTCAATACCGACCCACATCTTTTCTGTTGGAAAAGATATATGTTTTCTTGCATCGAAAAGCTCTGTGCAGACCCAATTGTCTGCATCAAGCAGATCACTGTCAGCAGGAGCAGAGATAACAGCATCACAGAAGACTTTCTCTGACCATGCTCCGTACTGAATATCGGTCATGATCCGCCCGTTTTTAATAAGCACGGGCATCGGCGCACGGTGCCATCCGACCTGACGGGCGTGACAACATCCGCGGAAAAGAACGGTTGGTTTCGTCCATGTTTTACCGCCGTCATCAGAGCGTCCTATAAGAACATCTCCGTACTCCGTCGAGCATCCGAGCATATAAAGTTTTCCGCCCAAAATGAACATTTTACCCCAGAAGCATGGGAAAATCTCAGAGTGATGTTCCCATGTTGCACCGTCATCGTGTGAAATATATATCAGAGTGAGATTTTGAGGCGCTCCGTTTGCGTAAATATCCATCGAAGCAAGCAGGTCACCGTTTTCAAGACGAATGAGCGATGGTGAACAGAGATACTGTCCCGAAAAGGCATATTCAGAATCATCGGGATGCAGATAATTTACTACAATTCCGGGAACATCACTTGTGCGGACAAGTCTCTCGGTTGACGAAACTCCATCCCCTCGCACAATGCGAAAAGCATAGTCAGTGTTATTTTCAAGTCCGCTGATATTGCCCGAAAAAGAATCTATCGGCATGGTATGAATATCATCCGAATCACGAAGATGCCAAACGATACTGTAAGTAGAATTATTTGCATCGTGATCGAAAAAATCAAACGCAAAACCGTTCGCAGACGGAGCGATACGACAAATATAGGGTGATTTTGCACGTTCGGTCTCGTGTAGAGGAATATATCGGGAATAACTCCAGTTATTTGCTGATTTCATTGCATTATCTCCTTTGGAACATCTTTTAATATACATAAAGACTTCTGTAAGCTTACGGTTATATTATAGCACATTTTTCGTAAAAGTCAAGTATCAATTTGTTATTTATAGGTTGATCGGTTGTTTAGGTTATGAGGAAATATCTATTTACATTTGCGCTTGCGCAATATCATTGATGCGGAGCATCACATCATTTACGGCATGAGCCGTAACATCATTTGAACGAAGTTCAATACCTGGAGGGACTCGCCCGTCTGCGGACGGAGTGTGCGTTTGTGAGCGCTTCCTGTGGAAGATGAAGCGAACAATAAGCGCTGGGCAGCGGTCGAAATTTTAAACGAACTTTGCGATGTGCATAAATTTCGGGTACCGCAACCGTGAGCCTCGGCTCTTTTCATTAAAACAGAATTGTACCTGGAGGGACTCGCC
>JAFQVE010000114.1 GCA_017408185.1 Oscillospiraceae bacterium
AAATGCTCAAAGCGGCACGTGATAAGTTCGCGAAATAGCAATTATGCCCGCATCCCCGATATCCGGGCAGATGCGGGCATATTTTAAAAGTGAGGGCAGGGTGAAAATGAAACAAAAGGAATCGATACTTAAAAGTATAACCCGCTGGTGCGAGGATGAAAGGGCGCTGTCTGACGCGAAAATATCTGCCAACCTCAAACGGCTTGGATACTATTACAGTATAGAAGAACCGGAAAGAGTGCATCTCGGGCATATATCCGTTGCAATACGTGAGATTGAAAAATGCGCTGAGGATGGGGCAGAGTGGAAGAAAAAGCTTGTTCTTGATATGAAAAAGGCAAAGCTCATGTCTCAGCTTGCATATATAACCTTCGGTGCAAAACCGGCAGATTCGTATATAGACGGGATGCTGTCACTTCTTGATTGGATAGATAACGAAAGCATAAAGCTCGGCATACAGCTTGATTTTTCAAAACCTGAATTATGTCAGGAAATATCTTCATATAAAACAGGGAATACAGGTGCGCAGAGCGCTAAAGGATATAACAAATATTGCATCCGCACAAGCGTAAAAGATGCACTGCCCGGTGATATCTTTGCAATCCTTGCAAAGTATGGAATTAAATATTGCGAGCTTGATTCATCAGAAAAAGAGATTTTGCATATGACGCGCGATGATGCGCTGACGATTGCGGAAAATGCAAAGAAATATGGAATAGAGGTTGTTTCTGTAAGCTCCGGTGAGGGAAAATCAGGTACTGCTTATTTTGATATGTCAGCATTTGAAAAGACTTTGGAAACGGCTGCTCTGCTTGGCGCAGAGTATGTGAAGGTTTTTGCGTTTCGGGGCAATGAAGCCGGTGCTTGTGATTGCTTGAGAAAAATGTGCAAAAAAGCGAAAGAGAACGGGATAAAACTTCTCCTTTCAAACGCCTGCGATACCCTTGCGGATACAGCAGAAAACTGTGAAAGACTATTAAAATCCGTTTTTTGCAGTGATCTTGATTTCCTCTTTGACCCGACAGAGCTCTTGCTCTGCGGAGAAGATTTAAAATGTGCATATTCGCGTCTTAAAGGATATATAAAGACGCTTTATATAAGTGATTTGCCGCAAAACGAAGACGAGCTTGAATATATTCTGACGTCTCTTTATAAAAATGGCTACTATGCAGACCGATGCTCGCTTGACTGTATCAGTTTTTCATCGTTTTTTGAAAACTCCGCGGATGAAGAGCTTGTTTCATTTATTGAAAATGCGGAAGCCCTAAGCAAAAATGTTTATCTCAATGAAATTAAGCTTATAAGCGCCGCGATTGAAAAGGAAAAAAGGCAAAGCATCAGAGCGCGAAAAACAGAGTTTTTGCAAAGTCTTTTAAAAAACAGAAAGCTCCCGCCGCTTTTGCCGAGGAAGGAAATGGTTGAAATTCTTCTCCGTGAGGAATACGGATATCTTCCTCCGTATCCGGATAAAATGACATGGAAGGTGACGAAAAATATTATTCCCGCGTTTTGTGCGGGAAAGGCAACTGTGGATAAGGTTGAGCTTACGTCATATTTTGACGGAAAGAAATTTACCTTCCCGGTTTATGTTACTTTGCCGACCGCTGCAGGAAAGCATCCGTTTATTGTGCTTCCGAATTTCAGAAGTGATATTCCGGATAAATATTTTCCGGCAGAAGAAATAACAGACCGTGGCTTTGCTGTACTGTCATTTGATTTTCAGACCGTAACCTCTGACAATGATGATTTTACAACCGGGCTTGCCGGAGTGTTATACGGTGACACGAAAAAAACATCTTCATCTCCGGGAAAGTTCTCAATGTGGGCGTGGGCGGTTCACCGCGTGATGGACTATGCCGAAACGCTTGAGAGCCTTGACATGACATGCGCATGCGTATGCGGGCACTCACGGCTCGGTAAAACTGCACTGCTCGCGGCGGCGACGGATGAGCGTTTTCAATTTGCGTTTTCAAATGATGCCGGAAGCTGCGGTGACGCGCTCTCACGCGGAAATAAAGGTGAATCGGTAAAGCGTATCTGGAAGTATCTCTCGTTTTTCTTCTGTGATAATTTCAAAAAGTATATTGACGATGAATTTACTTTGCCGTTTGACCAGCACTGGCTTGCTGCGTCAATTGCTCCGCGTCACGCATATATTGCAAGCGGAGAAAAGGATATCTGGGCAGACCCGTTTTCACAGATGATGTGCTGCCTCGCAACGGGAAAGGCGTATGAAGAATACGGAAAGCGGGGCTTTGTATGTGAAGACAGATTTCCGAAGGTCGGTGATGTTTTCCACGAGGGTAGTGTCGGTTACCATATGAGAGACGGAGTTCACTATTTCTCGCGCGAGGACTGGAACAAATTTCTTGACTTTGTAGATGGAAAAAGGAGATAAAATATGGAAAGAAAAGTATATATGACGTTTGAGGATTTCAAAAGACAAAACAGTGAGCTTGGTACAAATCTGCCGTTTGCGGACAGCACTGCTGTTTTAAAAAACAGCTTGACAATACAAGGAAAAGAAATAAAAAACCGTCTTGTGTGTCAGGCAATGGAGGGGTGTGATTCCACGCCCGACGGAAGACCGGACGAGCTCACAAAGCGCAGGTACAACCGCCTTGCAAAGGGCGGTGCGGGCCTTATATGGTATGAAGCCACAGCTGTCATGCAGGAGGGAAGAGCTAACCCGCGCCAGCTTTACATAAACGAGAAAACACTCGATTCATTTAAGGCTCAGCTTGAAGACATCAAAGAAACAGGACTTCGCGAAAACGGCTTTGAGCCGGTTGTTATTATGCAGGTTACGCATTCGGGAAGGTACTCGAAGCCGGAGGGCAAGCCCGCGCCGCTTATTGCATACAACAACCCGATTTTCGAGAAGGACAATCCCATACCGGCTGACAGAATTGTAACCGATGAATATATCGACGAGGTGAAAGAAAATCTCATCCTCGGCGCACGTTTTGCGGAAAAAGCAGGTTTTGACGGCGCTGATATAAAGTGCTGCCACAGGTATTTAAACTGCGAGCTGCTCTCCGCCTACAACCGTGACGGGAGATACGGCGGAAGCTTAGAGAACCGTACCCGTCTTTTGCGCGAAAGCATAAAGGGTGCCATTGAAAGCTGCAACAGTGATTTTATCGTATCTTCAAGAATCAATATATATGACGGCTTTGAATATCCGTATGGCTTCGGCGTTTCAAAGGACGGAGGCTTGGATTTCGATGTAACGGAATCTGAATGGCTATTCCGCGAGCTGTATAAATACGGTGTACGTCTTATGAACATAACGATGGGAAATCCGTATTTCAATCCACATGTAAACCGTCCGTTTGCAATGGGCGGGTATGAGGCGCAGGAGCATCCGCTGGAGGGCGTAGCCCGCGTGCTTAACGGCATTGCAGAGCTTAAGTCCCGCGTTCCGGAAATGGCGATTATCAGCTCGGCGGTATCGTATCTTGGTGTAGCGGCTCCGAATGTTGTTGCGGCATATATAAAAAACGGCGGCTTTGACCTTGCGGGATTCGGAAGAACCATTTTTGCATACCCTGATTTTGCAAATGACATTATTAAAAAAGGTGCCATGGATAAAAATCGTTGCTGCATCTGCTGCTCAAAGTGTACGGATATAATGCGTGCGGGAAGCACACCCGGATGCGTTATCCGCGACAGAGAGGTGTATGCACCGCTGTATAAAGAATTCTGTGGAGGTAAATAATGAAAAAGACAGTTCTCGTTACAGGTTCGGCACGCGGTATCGGATATAAAATCGCCGAAGTTCTCGGCGTATACGGATATAAGGTTATAATGTGCGCAACCAAAGAAACGCTTACGGAAGAAGCTGTAAAAAGTCTTAACGAACTCAATTGCGACTACGAATATATTCAGTGCGATATAACAAACAAAGAGCAGGTTGACAATTTATATAAGTATATTGAGGAAAATTACGGAGCGCTTGATGCGCTCGTAAACAATGCTGGCGTTGCCCCGAACGTAAGGATGGATATTCTTGAAACCACGGAAGAAAGCTTTGACCGCGTTATAGGAATAAATCTAAAGGGTACATATTTTATGTGCCAGCGATTTGCGAATATGATGGTGAAAGAAAAGGTAAAGAATGCGGAATACACCCCGAGAATTGTCAATATTTCCTCGTGCTCTGCATATACATCATCAACAATGCGCGGAGAATACTGCATCTCAAAGGCGGGGATTTCGATGGTGACACAGCTTTTTGCAGACCGTCTTGCGGAATATGATATCCCCGTTTTTGAAGTGCGCCCGGGAATTATAAAATCGGATATGACCGCAGGTGTTCTTAAAAAGTATGAGGGAATGATAGAAAACGGTCTTACTCCAACGAAGAGGATGGGAGAAACGGAAGATGTGGCAAAATGCGTTAAAGCGCTTCTCTCCGGTGATTTTGACTTCTCAACAGGACAGGTTATAAATGCCGACGGTGGCTTTCATATGAGGAGACTGTAGTGAAGATTTATACATATGATGTAATTGTTATCGGCTCGGGTGCCGCGGGATATAACGCCGCGTGCAGGCTGCGTCAGCTTGGCAAAAACGCCGCAATTGTGACGGAGAACGTAAACTGCGGAACATCCCGCAATACCGGTTCGGACAAGCAGACTTATTATAAGCTTGGACTTGGCGGCGATGCCCCTGACAGTGTATATAATATGGCACAAAACCTCTTTGACGGAGGAAGTGTTGACGGAGATAACGCGCTTTGCGAGGCGGCACTCTCCACGCGTTGCTTTATGAATCTTGTTGAACTCGGCGTTCCATTTCCGGTAAACCGCTACGGAGAATATGTGGGATATAAAACAGACCACGACCCGTATGCCCGCGCGACGAGTACAGGTCCGCTCACATCTAAATTTATGACCGAAGCCTTGCAGAAAAAGGCGAATGAGCTTGGTGTTCCGGTATTTTCCGGCTTTCTTGCGATAGAAATTCTCAAATACCACGACAGAGTCTGCGGTGTTCTGTGTATCGAAATAAAGAGCGGTGAGCTGTGCGCTTTTCGGTGCGGTGATATCGTTCTTGCAACCGGTGGACCGGCGGGAATCTATGCCGACAGTGCATATCCAGGCTGCCACACGGGCACGAGCTCTCTTGCTGTTATGGCGGGGGCAAAAATGCAGAACCTTACGGAATGGCAGTACGGACTCGCTTCAAAGGCTCCGCGCTGGAATGTTTCGGGAACATATATGCAGGTGCTTCCAAGATTTGTGTCTGTTGATACCGATGGTAATGAACACGAATTCCTTGATGACTTTTTTGAGAACAAATATGAAGCACTGTCTCTTGTGTTTCTCAAAGGCTATCAGTGGCCGTTTGACAGCAAAAAGGTGCTTTCGGGCTCATCCGTAATTGATCTTCTTGTATACCGCGAATGTGTGATGAAAAACAGACGCGTATATCTTGATTTCACAAAAAATCCGTTCGGGATGAGTGAGATAGATTATAAAAAGCTATCGGAGGAAGCGTATACATATTTATTTCGTGCGGGCGCATGCTTCGGAACACCGATTGAGCGGCTTTTAAAAATGAACGCACCTGCGATTGAACTGTACAACAGCAAAGGTGTTGACATTACAAAGGAGTATCTTGAGATTGCCTTGTGTGCACAACATCACAACGGCGGAATTGCCGTCGATATGTGGTGGCAGACAAATATAAAAGGTTTGTTTGCTGTAGGAGAATGCTCGGGAACGCACGGAATAACGCGTCCCGGAGGAAGTGCGCTTAACGCAGGTCAGGTAGGCTCGCTCCGCGCGGCACAGTATGTATCAGCGCAAGATAACAAATGTATCTCCGATGATATATTCGGCAGAGTACTTCAAACAGCTGAGGAAAAGCATAAAAGCATTGCAGACAAGGTTTGCGGCGGTGATGATAACGTCAGCGGTGCGATTATAAAAGCACAGCGGCGTATGAGTGACAGCGCTGCGGCAATCCGAAACAAGGACGATATGCAGCAAACTCTTGATATCACAACGCGTGAGCTTTCCGATATACTGTCGTTCACGGTTTCCGACAAAAGCGAGCTTTATATGTTCTATAAGCTGCGTGATATTCTCATAACCCAGAAAGCTGTGATCACTGCGATGATAGATTATGCAAAAACAGTTGCGGATACCCGTGGCTCTGCACTGTACACGGACAACTGCGGAGAATTAAAAGACGGACTTGAAGAAATTTTCCGTTTCTGCAAAGAAAACGAAGAAAACCGCGCAAAGGTTCAGGAGCTTTCGTATAACGGAGAGTGTTTTGAAACCTCGTGGAGACCCGTTCGCCCGATTCCACAGCCGGATGAAGTGTTTGAAACCGTATGGCGCACATTCCGTGAAAACGGGAACATATATTAATCGGAGGGAAAGACTATGATAAATATCGGACTTGTAAGTATTGACACATCGCATCCTAAAACATATGCAAAAAATATGGCAGAGTATCCGGAGCTCGGACTTCGGTACGCTATGCTGTATGATGACGGTTTTCGCAGCGATGATGAGGTAGAGTGGTTTATAAAAAAATACAATATGCTTCCGCGTGCTAAGAGTATTGACGAGCTTGCAGAAAAAACTGATGCAGGCTTTATTCAGGGATGCAATTGGGATAAGAAATTAGATCAGGCAATTCCTTTTATCCTGCGCGGAAAGCCTGTGTTTATAGACAAGCCGTTTGTCGGGAGTATAAGGGATATAAAGCGTGTGCGCGAGCTTATTGCAGGCGGCGCAAAAATTCTCGGTTCATCTGCAACGAGATATGCCGAAGAGGTTCAG
>JAFQVE010000115.1 GCA_017408185.1 Oscillospiraceae bacterium
GAAGTAACCCTTACTTTCCCGAGCAAATCCGCAAACGAGGGCTATGCGCGTGCTGCGGTTGCCGCTTTTGCGGCACAGCTTGACCCGACGCTTGATGAAATAGGCGATATAAAAACAGCCGTAAGCGAGGCTGTTACAAACTGCACAGTACACGCTTATCCCGACTGCGTGGGAAAAATTTACATAAAGCTTCGTATTTTAGAGAATAACATATTTGAAATTTCGGTGCGCGACCGCGGACTTGGAATAAGCGATATTGAGCAAGCAAAAACACCGATGTTTACCACCGGCGGAGATGACCGCTCCGGTATGGGCTTTACAATAATGGAAAGCTTCACGGATAACCTCAAAATCCGCTCTCAAAAAGGAAAAGGAACAACCGTTACGATGAGAAAGAAAATTTCAATGCGCGCCGGAGGAGCGACACGTGACAGAAACAGTTGAGCTGATACTTAAAGCCAGAAACGGAAATGATGCCGCATTTGAGCAGATAATACGCGAAAACTCCCCTCTCGTATGGAGTATCGTAAAGCGTTTTCTTGGGCGCGGATGTGATGCGGATGACTTATATCAGCTTGGATGTGTAGGTCTGATAAAGGCGGTTCACGGCTTTGATGAAAGCCTTGGAAACCAATTTTCCACATATGCCGTACCTAAAATAACCGGAGAAATACGCAGATTTCTGCGCGATGACGGAGCGGTAAAGGTAAGCCGGACGCTTAAGGAAAACGCCGCAAAAATACGCCGCGCCGCTACAGAGCTTTGTGCTCGTTTCGGGCGGGAAGCAACGCTTTCCGAGCTTTCAGCAGAAACCGGGCTTACCGCTGAAGAAATTGCACAGGCGGAGTGTGCAACAGCGCAGACAACGTCGCTCGACCGTGAAATAACCGAAGACGGACAGACGCTTGAGGAGCTTCTCGGAAACCATGGACTTGAAGACACCACGCTTGAATATATAACGCTTTCCGATGCGATAGAAAAGCTTTCACAGCGTGAGCGGGTTGTCATAATGCTGCGTTTTTTCCGTTGCATGACGCAACAGCAAGCTGCGCGAGTTATGGGTATTTCTCAGGTGCAGGTATCAAGAATCGAGCGCGCTGCACTAAAAAAACTGCGGGAATATATGTAGATATGCGAAAAACCACCCCGAGGGGTGGTTTTTGTATATAAATTCTGATTTAGTTTGCCTTCTTTGCAGAGTGGTTGAAGAAGTGCCAGCCGCCAAGTCTCGGAGGATTGCCCGGATCGTCAGCGAGAAGCTCCTTGTAGTTTGCACAAACCTTCTTGACAGCATTTGCATACTGCTCAATAACTTCCTTATCAAACTTTTTAAACCACGGAATTGAGTATGTTCTTGAACCGATGATTTCAGAAACCTCAAGATCCTTATCCATTTCGCGGACGTCTCTGTCTGCGAATGCGATACGGGTGGGCTTGCCGTCGTTGTAAACATCAGCGGTGTTGAATACAGCATGAGTGTGAAGCGCTGCGTTTACGCCGGGAGAAGTCGGGAAGCCTTCTGCACGGAGGGCTTCACAGAAGCGTGTTACGGAAAGACCCTCAAGCTCTTCCGGAACATAGAGACCGTGAGCTGCATACCAACCGGACATATCGGAGCCTGTGCTCTCGTCAACGCGGTGAGCGCGGACACCCGGAACACCCTCGAGGAGATCCCAGAAGTAGTTCATTGCCTTACGGATTTCTGCGCAGCGCTCATCATAGTACTTAAGCTGAACGCGACCGCAAGCAGAAGAAAGCTGATGCATTCTGTGCTTGTAGCCACCGAGCGGAAGACCTGTAAGCGGCTTGAGATATTCTGTCTGAATATCGGCACCAAAGCGCTCATACGTACCGAAAGCAATTGCACGCTCGTAGATTTCAAGATTATCCGTATGAAGGATACCGCCCTCGCCGATAGCAAAGGACTTACCTGCCATAAGAGACATAGCGGCAACATCACCGATTGTACCAACCTTGCGTCCTTTGTAAAGACCGCCCTGTGCGTGAGAAACGTCCTCAATAACCTTGATGTTGTGCTTCTTTGCAATTTCCATAATCGGATCCATATCTGCCGGATAACCCATATAGTGAACAACGATGATAGCTTTTGTGCGGTCTGTGATCTTGGACTCAAGCTTTTTCGGATCAAGGCAGAGAGTCATCGGATCGATGTCTGCAAAAACAACAGTAGCGCCGAGAGTTGTAGCAGCAGTACAGCTTGCCCAGTATGTGATGCTCGGGCAGATGACTTCGTCACCGCGGCCGAGACCTACACCGAACATAGCAGCGTGGAGAGCTGCCGTACCATTGCAGGTACCGAGAGCGTACTTTGCGCCGACCCATGCAGCAAATTCTTTTTCAAATTCCTTTGTAACATCCGTGCCGCTCATTCCGCCGCGACGAAGGACCTCAAGGACTGCATCCTCGTCTTCTTTTGTGATGATAGGCCACTTGAACATATCGGTACCGTCATTTTTACCCGTACCGACGTAGGTAACTGCCGGCTTTCCGCCGAATAATGCGAGTTCTGACATAATAATACATCCTCCTAAGGTGTTTTTTGAGGTGCTTTCCCGCTCATTCGCCAATGCATAATTCCGATGCAGGAAAATATTGCGCATCCTCATTTCTTATCCACAGTATAACAAACTATGAAAAAAATTGCAATGCTTAATCACAAATCCAACAATAATTTTCAAGTTTTGAGCAATATTTTGAAAGTGAATCAATTCCCACACCCCGTCTTTTAGTGCAAAAGTAGCATACAATTATGCAAAACGCAGAATTTTTTTAGAAAAGCACGTACTTTTTCATTTCAAAACACTTGTAAAAGCACAAAATTGCTGATATACTTATTAATAACAAACAATATATGAGGTGAGATTTTTGAATAGCTTTAAATCAGTTAATCCCGAACAGCTCTCGGACAATATGTTTAAGCTTATCGCAAAGGACTGGACGCTTATCACTGCCGGAAACGTTGACAGCTACAATATGATGACAGCAAACTGGCTGGGCGTCGGATATCTCTGGATGAAGCATGTTGCGTTTGTTTTCATCCGCCCCACAAGGTACACATATGAGTTTACGGAAAAGCTTGATGAAATGTCGCTTAACTTTTTCACCGAGGACTATCGTGAGGTTTTAAATCTTTGCGGCAAAAAAAGCGGCAGAGAAATTAACAAACCCGAGGAATGCAAGCTCTCCCCCATCGCACTTAATGCCGGCGGTGTAGGCTTTGATGAGGCGAGATTGATTTTGAATTGCAAGAAAATTTGTACGGCAAATGTTGAGGACTTTGAATTTCTCGACAAAGCGCCGCTTAAATGGTATGACGGTGATACTTATCACAAAATGTATATCTGCGAAATAACAGAAGCACTTGTTCGTGAATAATTTTTTGAAAGGAAGTTTACATAAAATGAAGGCAATAGTTTTGGCAGCAGGAAAAGGAAAAAGACTGCAAAGCGAGAAATTCAACTCCCCGAAGGTTCTGCGCGAGGCAAAAGGCCGCGCTCTTCTCTCCTATGTTCTTGACAACATCAGCTTTATCCCGCAGGAGGACACGGTTATTGTTGTCGGCTATAAGCGTGAGATGGTAATCGAAAAAACAAAGGGCGATTACAAATTTGCAACACAGGAGGAACAGCTTGGCACAGGACACGCTGTTGCAAGTGCGAAGGAATTCTTTAAGGATTACGACGGCAGTGTTCTCGTTCTTTACGGAGATATGCCGATGCTTAAACGCGAAACATACGAGAATATGGTTAAGCAGCATGAAGCAACCGGTGCAGATTGCACTTTCCTTACCGCAATTTCCGAATCCGAGCTTGCATACGGACGCATCATACGCGAGAACGGAAAGATCGTAGATATCGTTGAGCAGAAGGACTGCACACCTGAACAGGCTGCGATAAGAGAGCTTAACGTTGGCGTTTATGTTTTTGACTCAAAGGCACTTTTCGAAAACCTCTCAAAGCTCCGCAACGACAATGCACAAGGTGAGTATTACCTTACCGATGTTCCGAAGCTTTTCATTGCCGACGGCAAGAAGGTTGAGGCATACACAATCGGTGACACCTGCGAGATTTACGGTGTAAACACAATGGAAGATCTCGAGTTCTGTGAAAAAAATCTGTAAGAAATATATAATGAAATCGCGTCTGCGGTCAGGTTGTAAAATCAGCCTGACCGCAGATTTATTTCTCTTCATCTGAGAACATTATATTTAATCTTTATTCTTTCCAGCTTTTCAAGCATCGGGCGGGAGATAAACCACAAAAAGATTGCAGTTGACGCGGCGTGAATCATATCAAACGGCAACCCAACAACATATGATGAGAGAAGCATTTCCAAGGTAGGGTTATGCTGCCACATAATAACAGAAGCCGGATTCAGAAGCCCGCCGTATATTATAAATGTTGCCGCAAAGCCGAACACAGAGAGAAGAGTGCGGTTATTTTTTAATATACGCATTGAAGAAAGAACTCCCGCGAGCAAGCCTATCGCACCAAAGGCAAGCATCTGCCACGGTGCCCACGGCCCCTGACCGAAAAAGAAATTGGATGCGAATCCCGAAAGCGCGCCCACCAGAAAGCCACACTCCCCGCCAAAAGCAACGCCTGCAATAATGACTATTGCGGCAACGGGCTTAAACTGCGGCACCATAAAGAACGCCGCACGTCCGGCAACAGCGATTGCGCACAGAACACTTACCGTTATCAGCTCTCTCGCGCGTGGTTTACGCCTTTCAAACGAAATGCAGAAAGGAACCATTGCTTCTAAGATTATGAGCAGACTCAGAAAATAATATCTCCTGCTTTCAAAAACGAAAACACCTGCGTACACGCTCGCGACAATCGCGACAAGAGAAAAAAGCATACTCATTCCCAAACGTTTTGAAAGCTTCGGCGGTGTGAGTCCGTTGTCCTTTTCCACTTTTAAATCACCGGCATCTTCCGGCGGATATTCCACATCAACATCCGGCTTTTGCGGCACATTACCACCGAAAGCCGTTATGATATCCTCTGCGGTAACAGCTTCCGGAATAAGCGTGCGCGCCATACGGTTTGCCGAAGTTGTGTAGAAGTTTTTACCCGAAAAGAACTCACGCGCAGGGGCATGGGAAACAATTGCCCCATCAAAGAAAAGCGAACAAACATCAGCATATTCTGCACAGAACTCAACATCATGCGACACCATCACGATCGTCACGCCACGTGATTTGAGCGTTCTCAGAAGTGCGCCGAAAACGTCCTTGAAGCTTGCGTCCATCCCCTTTGTCGGTTCGTCAAGAAGAAGAATTCGCGGATTCCGGAGCAAAAGCATAGCGAGCGCAAGGCGCTGCTGTTCCCCGCCTGACAAATCATACGGATGTGAATTTTCAAGTCCCGACAGCGAGCAAAGTGACAGCACAGTTTTTATCTTTTCTCTTTTCTCTGCCTCCGGCATATTCTTCTCCGGAAGAAGCGAAAAAAGCTCGTGATACACTGTTTTTTCAGCAAAAAGAGTTTGGACATCCTGCGGCATATATCCTAACATTCCGCCATACAAATCCTTGCATCCGGACAGCTTCTGTCCGAAAACAAGCACTTTCCCTCGCTGTGAACTCAAAAGACCTGACATAACAGAAAGCGCGGTGCTCTTTCCCGCACCGTTGCCGCCGACTATAGCAGAAACCTGACCGGGATATGCTTTAAAATGCAGATTTTTCACAATATCCGGACACTCACGCGAGTATCCGAAATACACCTCGCGCGCTTCAATTGTCGGTATTCCATCCTGCCCGGATGGATTTTCTTCACATATAAATTCAGAAGAAAAGCTGTGTGTTTTTGAAAAATCAGTCAACCATCCTCTGCCGTCGGATACCGTTATCGGACAGGAGGTTTTTCCGTCAAGCACAGCATGAACGCGCACAGGCGCAGGAAGAGCCCGGCAAATCGGATGATTAAGCTCGTTCAAGGTGCAGCTTATCTCATCAACCGTACCGTCTGCAACCACCTCTCCGTCATCGAGAACAATCACTCTGTCGGAGAGCGGAAGCGCCTCTTCAAGGCGTTGTTCGGAGAGAATTACGGTTATTCCAAGCTCGGTATTGAGCCTTTTGAGCGTTCTCAAAAACTCACCGGCAGAGATTGGATCAAGCTGACTCGTCGGCTCATCGAGAATAATTATTGATGGGTTCATAACCATAACAGACGCAAGGCAGAGAAGCTGTTTCTGTCCGCCGGAAAGCTCTGCTGTTTTTTTGTGAAACCACGAATCAATCCCGAAAAACGCCGCTGTTTCCGC
>JAFQVE010000116.1 GCA_017408185.1 Oscillospiraceae bacterium
AAGCGGATAAGGTTTCTACTGATGCGACGATAAAATACATACTTGACGTCATTCAAAGAAGCAAAACAAACGGAGAAAAAAGCATTTGCTTTGTCACAGGTGTACCCGGTGCCGGGAAAACGCTTGTCGGTCTCGATGTTGCCGTGAAGCAAACCTATCAAGGCAACGATACGCCCGTAGAAGACGAGGGTGCGGTTTACCTTTCCGGAAACGGGCCTTTGGTTGCCGTGTTGACCGAAGCACTGGCAAAGGATAATTATCAAAAGTGCAAGGATAGAAACGAAAAGAAAAATCTGTCTGACTCCCGAAGAGAGGTCGGAAAGTTTATTCAAATCATCCACCGTTACCGTGATAATATGCTTGCTAAGATTAAGAACCCTGTTGAAAATGGAGTATTGGAGATTGATCCCGAAAAGGCTGTAAAGTTGGCAGAGTCCGGTTATGGCGAGGTGGAGCACGTTGCTATTTTTGATGAGGCACAGCGTTCATGGACGCACAAGAGACTTGCCGATTATCTGAAGCGCGGCGGAACATACGGAAATAAGTTAAAAGTTCCTAATTTCCCCCTCTCCGAAGCGGCTTTCTTAATCTGGTCTCTTGATCAGCGCGAGGACTGGGCTACCATTGTTTGTCTCGTTGGTGGAGGTCAGGAGATCAACACTGGCGAAGCTGGTATATCCGAGTGGATCAATGCGCTGAATGAAATATTTCCTCATTGGAAGGTATATATTTCTCCGAAGCTTACAGAACCGGAATATGCCGAAGGCAAAGTCAACGAATTGCTCTCGAAGAATAAAAACGTTACATATTCCGATAGCCTACATTTGGGCGTTTCTTTGCGCTCATTCAGAGCAGAAAAGCTCTCCGCGTTTGTTCATTCCATGCTTACCTTCAATCCTAACGCTGGGGAGTTATATAACGAGATCAAGGATAGGTATCCGATAGCCATAACAAGGGACATGGAAACCGCAAAAAGATGGCTTCACGATAAAGTTCGAGGAACTGAGCGAACCGGCGTACTTGTAACCAAAGAAGCAGCGCGATTCAAGCCGTTGGGAATCCATATTCTCCCCTCGGGTGACGAAAATGCAGTTCATTGGTTTCTTGAAGATAAGATTGACACAAGAGCATCCAACTATCTTGAAGATGCGGCAACAGAAATACAAGTACAGGGTTTGGAGCTGGATTATACTTGTGTATTGTGGGATGCAGATATGAGATGCGACAACGGCAAGTGGCGTTATTATACATTTAACGGTAAAACAGCTTGGAATGAAAAAATACCCGATACAGAGAATAAGCAGGAACAGATCAAATATATGCTCAATGCTTACCGCGTGCTTCTTACGAGAGCGAGAGCGGAGAGCGGTCCAATAAAACAGTATAATAATGTTTTCGGGGAGGCGGCATGAGTAATCATGCCGCCTTTCCGTCCATAATGTCATAGAGTAAATTGGCGGGGAGTATGCCGATGTGATTGTAGCTGATGTCTACATCCTGTACTCTGTGTCCGCTGGACTTGTCCGGTGCGTGAACATATACAGCTTTCACCATATCGTTCAGCACATCG
>JAFQVE010000117.1 GCA_017408185.1 Oscillospiraceae bacterium
GCAGGAAATGCCCACTGTAAGAAAAGATTTAAACTTGAACAATGACAATACATCTCTGCCGCATATACTCATATCCGACGGCGTTCTTATTGACAGTGAAATGAAAAAAATGAACTTTGGAAAAAAGAAGCTGGAAAAAGAACTTAAAAAGCACGGAGTGTCCTCTTACCGCGACGTGTTCTTAATGCAGACGGATGAAAACGGAAGGACGCTTGTTGTTCCTAAGGAGAAAAAAAGATGAGAAAATGTATTGTAGCAATTCTTATTGTAATATTTGTAGTGAGCATATGTATTTATACAACAAGCTTCACCTCACGTTTTTGCAAAGAGCTTGAAACCTATGTTATCTCCTGCATAAATGAAGTCGAAAATGAGAACTGGTCCGCGGCAGAAACGCATATAAATTCTGCGATACATCACCTTGACGAGCAGGAAAGAATCCTTGAAATCTTTGTCATGCATCACGACATTGATGAAATACACAGCCTTGTATTTAAAATTACATCGGCAATCAAATTAAAAAATAAGCAGATATGCCTTACAGAGTCCGAATACCTGCTTGCAAGAATACGTCTTGTATCAGATGCGGATCATCCGACGTTTTCAAATATATTTTAAATTAAACAACACGGTGCTTTCGCCTCCGTGTTGTTTAATACATTATTGTATATAATCAAGCATTCTCTTGATAAGTACCGCAACCTCTGCTCTTGTTGTGTAATCAGTCGGGGCGATGCGTCCTGATTTGCCGTTGACAAGTCCTGCGGAGATGAGTGCGGAAACCGCTTCCTTCGCGTAAGATGCTACGGTGTCAAAGTCGGGGTATTGCGATAACACCTCATCCGTCGCCTGTGGCGCCACCTTCCCCTCAAGGGGAAGGCTATTTAACGCGCGGTAGACGATTACCATCATATCCTGGCGGGTAATGGTATTACGCGGTGCGAACTTGTTATCACCGATACCGTTGACGATTCCCGTGTTACGTGCGACCGCAAGCTCGGCTGCGAAGTAGTCCGATGCAGATACGTCTGCAAAGTTTTCGGTGTTGTCAGACTTAAGCTCAAATGCACGGACAAGCAGGGACGCGAAATCTGCGCGGGTTATATTGCGCCCGGGTGAATACGTGTCAGACGTTGTTCCTCTTATTATTCCATCGTCCGCGAGTGTGTTTATCGCGTCCGCTGCCCATGCGTGGTTAGAGATGTCTGTGAAACGGATAACATCCGTTTCACTCGACGCGTCGGGTGAATTTTCGCCGTCTTCGCTATTTTCGTTGTCGGTGTTCGCTTCATCGTCAGTGTCCGGCTTGTCGGTCGGTGCTGCACCTCCGCCTCCGCCGCCACCGCCGGCGGTTCCTGCGTTTTCAGAGGAGGTTCCGGAATTATCTCCGGAGTCATTCTCGTTCTTATTCCCCGACGAACCGGTTGTGGAGCCGTAGACCGTTACCGTAAAGTGAACAACGGTTTCTCTTCCATAATCGTCACGCGCAGTAACAGCAACATGGTTTTTGCCGACCTGAGCACTATCAGGCTTCCATGAAAATTTTCCGGTCTCGGCATCAAGACTTGCACCGCGCGGAAGCGCCGTACCTATATAGGTTATGCTCCGTGCATTACCGACAGGCGTTGCCGACAGATTAAGCGCGAGCGTACTTCCTGCGCTCACCGTGACATCATCTGCTTCAAATACAGGCTTAAATTCTTCAATGTTTGATATCGGTATATATGCACTCTGCCCGCTTTTGATGTTATGTATGTACCCGAGGCTTATATCCTTCTTATCGGCGAAGCCGCGAACAGTCGTAACCGCGCCGATATCAAGGCGAAGCTCTGTTTCATTTTCATCTGCATATTCCGCACCGTATATCCGATAAACTGCATTCTGAACACCGTCATTTGCGACATAAACATACTTGCCGGCGAGTGATTCCGTGTCTATTCCGCTTTCGGTAGTGAGCGTTATGAAATTGTCAAGAGTAAATTCATCCTGTGTATAGTCGGAGACAATTCCAGCATATCCCGCCCTTTCGAAGCTTTCATCACGGTTTCCGATTATATCGCCGTCGTTTACATACTTATAAATAACCTCTCCGTCCGCTTTATTTAAGCTGTATAGTCCTGCAAAACCGCGAAAATCAAAGCTTATCGCTTCGTCTGTTACGGTATACAAAACAGCATTGTTTGTTGCATATACAACATAATCAACACGTCCATCCGCTCTTGTTATCTTCAAAGCACGGGCAGCATCATCAGCACCCTCGCCGGAAGTGCTGTCCGGAGAAACAGAAATCCGAACCTCCTTAATATCGGAAACAATGCGGTTATCCTTGTAGGGCTCAATTACGGAGGTGTAAAGTGTATCAAGATTTTCTCCTTCGCGCTTCACCAGTGCGTATTCAAAATCCGGAATTTTTCCGTTCGATGCATTCCCTGTATTCTTGCCCTTTGCAAGCGCAAGCTCCGTAACAACATTATCATTATCATCATTAAGCATTGTAAGGCGCATACGAAGCCCTTTACTTCCGCTCTTTAATACCTTATTGAAATCGCTTATCCTGAAATCAACAACAAAGGTGTCTCCGGAAAGCGCATCCTCACCTGCACGGCGCACTTCACCGAGCATGGATTTTCCGATATTTTCAAACTGTGTTGTCTTTTCCGTCTGATCCATTCGTACATCCCACGGAACATCGCGACCTTCATAAGAGCCGATGTATTCGCCGGTCTGCTCATCTGTCTGCGAAACAACTTTACTTATGTCAATTTCATCAAACTCAGCACTATCTGATTGTGCATGAAAACTGTATATATGCTCATTTCCGCCCTTTACACGAAAAAAATCCACTGCATAGGATGTATCCGGTCCTGCATTTATCATAACAAGCGTTCTGCGGTAAACCGAAGCTTCCGAATAGACCTGTGATGCATCAACATCCATAAGCTTCACATCACCGGAATCGTCAAAATGAAGCGGAGTTCCGTGATATCCGCTCGGCAGCTGACGCAAAGCGTTCACATTAACAGTGTTATGAGCAAGAGTTGCTTCCGTCCACTGATATCTCGGACGATTGTTTGACTTTTTCTCAGGCGTTCCGTTATCCGGAGAGAAATTCAATCCGTATGCTTCAATACCGAGATTTAATGTATCCCAATGTCCGTGTCCCTCGTTCCTGCCGAAATAAATCCAGAAATCGCGCATATTATTTGTATATGTCGAAGTTCCGATATCGCCATATGCCCCGCCATCACGAAGAACTGCAAATCCGTAGCCCGGCATCATTTCACTTTTTGCCGCAACATCGTCATCAATCATATCGGCAATATCCCTTTGCACGCTTGTGGAATCAAAGGTGTATATATCATAATGCAGCCCTTTAACGGAATATCCGTTTGTCCTGTATATATATTCTGCAAGTTCTTTTCCGAGACGTGTATTCCTAAGCTGCTTAAAGCCGTTTACCATAATCTGCATATCCGTGGAAAACCCGATATTTGCCGTCGCTTGTGTATCACCAATCTGTGCTGTGTGAGTATCAACAAGTGCAACGGGGATTCCCGCCGTAAACATCTTTGCAAATTTTGCATTAGCAAAAAGGTTATATTCCGGATTTCCGTAAAGCTCAAGCACCTCTGCTGTATCGTAAAGGTCTGTAAGCCAGCCGATATTATATCCGGGAGCGGCTTCATCACCCATTCCGTCGCGGTCAACATCATCAATCAGCTTTGAACTCAAAAGCCCTCCGGTCTGGCTTGCCTTGTCTCCGCTATACTTAGTTTCGCCGTAACGGAAAATCCAGTCTACCATCTGCTTGCTTTCCGGCTCGCTGTCAAGCACAAGTGCAGCAGTTGCAACAACCTTTTGCACCTGACCGTAGTTTCCTTCAAGATCGGCTTCGTTTACAGCCCGGTACGCTTCACGTACAAGCTTATTTTCCCAGCTGTGCCATATTTCCGAGCCGCTCTTCTTCTCATTTATACTTCCGTCTTCGTTCCGGTTTATGTATCCATATTCATTTGCTTTCGACGAAAGCACCGATATAAGCGCTTCGTTCTCGCTTTCAAGCAGTGGATACAGCGCATCTGCCGCGCGCAGACAGGTGAAGGTATATTCACAGTCATTTATACATCCGAAGATTTTCCCGAAGCCGGTATTCCCGTGCGAAACGAAGAATTTGTAATCATCATTGTAATATTGCTTGAAATGGAATGTGGGATAAACATCCGCAAGGCGGTCAAGAAGGATTGCACCCTTCACTCCATAAGCTTCATCGCCGGTGTACGCATATACCGTGGAAAGCCATTTTATCGCACGGTGAACCTCTATGAGCGCTGTGTGGAGATAATATGCAGCATATGTATGACGCGAGGATACCTTTGAGTTTTTATACATCCCGTCCGGACGATAACCCATACCGTCATCCACACCCCAGACGTTGCCGTCTGCTTTTTCTCCCGTTCGCGGATCTTT
Organism: Oscillospiraceae bacterium; assembly: GCA_017408185.1. The sequence continues at coordinate 4,468 of JAFQVE010000117.1, forward strand.
GTTGTAAAGTACATTTCCTTCCGTGCGAAGCTCTGAATAGGTTTCGTTATAGAGATATCCCTTTGAAACACCGTAGCCATAAGGATTTTCTTCATCAATAACCGTGCCGTCCTCCGCTATTGTTCCGCAAAGCTTTCCGTTTGCAACAAGAGCCTTTTCGCGGTTAAAGGTTCCATCCTCCTCAATGCCGAGCGCAAGGAACTTTTCAAAATCGTTTGATGGGAAAAGGCGCTTACATTCCGGACATTGCACCTTCCACTGACGTGAATACATCGACACTGTATATTTTCCGTCGATATCCTTCCCGCAATAGCGGCAGAACGCATAATCCGTGATATCCGTATATTCCCCGACCTGGTTTGAACGCGGAACCCCCTCGCCTATTATCGTTTTATAAAGGACGTCAAAGCCGGAAAGATAAGCTTCGCAATAGCTCTTGTAAAGCTCAAGCTCTTCACGCGCCCAATCGTGCTTTTTGATATTTTCTTCAGCTGCAGCACGGCGCTCATATGTGTAATATGTCGGCGCATCCTTAAGTGTGCTCTGATTAAAGCATACCTCTAAAGGTTCACTTTCACAGCTTTCGCCGAGCACTGCGGTACGTGCAACAATCTGTACCGTTTCAGGCTCGGAAATATCCTCCGAATTTGTTATATACCCTCCTGCAAGGAGCTTCCCTTTTCCCCCAACGATTTCAAATTCCGTCTCGCTGTTGTCAACAGGCATACTTTTTCCGCTGTTCATTTCTGCATATGCGGAAATAAGCAGCTTTTCTCCCTCGTATGCAATCCCGTCTCCCGCTGATAAGTGAAGAGCCTTCACTCCTCCGGTATCGGTAACTGTTATTGTTTTACGTGAGGTAAGTGTTGTTCCGTTATATGAAGCCGTGACATACACGTCTGCTTTTCCACATCTGACAGCTGTTATAACGCCGTTTTTAAAGGTGACAACCTCTTCGTTATCGGAGCCGTATGTAACAGAAAGGTCTTCCTTTTCAAGAAGGGTTCCGTCGCGCAGACGCGCGCAAACCTCGCCTTTTGCCTGTGTTTCGCCCTTGCCGAAATCAATAGTTGTCTTATCAAAATTAAGGTTTACTGTGCGCATTGCATTTGTTCCGTCGAGAATAACGGATGAAATATAATGCGTATTCGCCGGACTGCCGGATGTATTCTTCAACAAGAGAATGTTCTTTCCTTTTTGAAGCGATATTTTCGGCAAAGCTTCATTTTTTGCCAAATACTTTTCATCGGTGCTTTTAAAGCTAAGTTCACCGTGAGCAGCTTTTCCTCTTATATACGAAGCTACATCCGCATATCCGATTCTTGAATCCTTGTTCGTATCAGTAAGCTCACTTTCAGGGAAAATATATACATCAAGAACACCGTTGCCGGTTGCCTTTGATTTCAGGAGATTTACGTTTGGCCAATAAATCCCGCTTTCCGGAACATCAATACGGAAGGCGATCCACTTTTTATTCAGCACAAGCCTTAGTGTATCCGGCTCCAAATCAAGCAAAGCAACGCTTTTCTGCCATTTGTAATCGTCTGATCTATGGTCTGTATATGCCCATTCCCACGCATCGGTTGTATACTCGTCTGTGATAAACCAGATGTCTCTGCCTGATTTTACGTAAGTATCATTATTGTGTGCATCATTATTTTCAATAATATTTGCGCCTGCCCAGCCTGATCTATCTACCTGATAAAAATCAAATGAGGTTTTCACGCCGCTTGCCTCACCGCCTGAAGGTGTTATCTCAGCTTCGGTCTTTCCCGTTACGCAAACACCATCAAGCTCAACCGTTGCATAAACGGTTGCACTTCCACTCGTTCTTCCCGGAATGATTTCCCCTGTTTTCTCATCTATTCCGGCAACAGACAGGTTTTCAACGCCATAAGTTACCTTTGCATTTGTAAGGTCTGCATCGCTTCCGTCTGTCATCCTTGCGGATTTTATTTTTGCATATCCGTCCGCAACCTCTATCTCAACAGAGGACAAAGCATTAGTGTCCTCGGCATTGCCGAGCACGGCTACATCAACCTCTGCCTCTGCTGACGTTCCGTTCTTTTCCGCAGTTATTTTTATCTTTGTTTTTCCCTCACTTATGCCGGAAATCAATCCGAGAGGGCTTACCTTTGCAACAGATTCATCGGCACTTTCAAAGGTGACATTGCAATCCCCGTCACCTGCCACGGAGCCGTCGGATAGGTAAGCAGTAATATATACCGTTTTATATGCACCGGCAGAAAGCTCATAAAAATCCTTTTCCGGTACAACCTGCATCGCGGCAGGCATCTCTCCTGCATTGAGCGTGAGAGAGGAAATATACATGCGCGCGGCTTCGCCGTCATCCGCCGCATCCCCCGGCGCTCCTTCCTCTATTCCGTCGCTTCCGTATCCGTTACGCGTCGGCTTGAAAACCGCGATCCATTTTCCCGCCTCATCAACCGTAAAGCTTTCCGAAAGAATCATCGGCGAGCATTGCTTCGTGCTCTTTCCGTAATCATAATACGGTATTTCTTCTGCGTTGAGCGGCTCTGCTTCCGCCAGAAGCTCGGCAGTTATCTCCGTTCCCGGACGGAAAAGGTAAAAATCACCGAAGCCTCCGCCTGTGTGACTCATTCCGCGGATAAGGCTTATTTTATATGTGCCCACAAACGGAACATTCAAAGAAAATGCCAGCCATTCGTTTTCAGCATATGTGCTCATGCCGGACTGAACACCAAAACCCTCATGGGTCTGTGTTTTGTCATACATTGCCGCTGTGCTCTGCGGAGAGAGCATCCACATATTATGCGTATATTCATAATCAAACACTTTGAGAAGCGTTCCTTTTGAACCGTCAAGGTTGAAATTATACACGAGCTTAAAATTATTCTGTTCTTTTTTCGCACCGACAGTAAATGACGGCAAGAGAGAAAAAAGCATCGCCGTTGCAAGAAGCAGTGATAATAAGCGCTTTTTCATACGTACCTCCCTGTTTTTATTCTCTTGTGGCTATTGTGTCGGTGTATACCACGCTGATGGCGCCGGTGTTGTTTTTGTAGATTATGTAGCCGCGGACATAAGCGTAATCCTCATACGGAGCGGCAAACTGACCGTGTGCTCTTCCGCCCTTTGCTGATGTGTATTTCCTGTCGCAGGAAAGAAGCGATATTGCCTCCGAAGTTCCGAGAAGAATGCCTGCTTCTAATACGGTATAGGAACTGCTGTAACGATCATATTCTATCATATATGACTCCTCACGCGGAGTGCCGTGAAGGACAACCTTTGGCATTTTTTCCTTCTCGTCCACGGCGGTTGTATATGCTTTAAGCGTAGAATCCGCCCATGCGTAAAAGCTGTAGCCTTCGTTTGTTCTGACTGTTTTTTCGCTGTTATCTACAAGAAGCTTCCAGAACTTTACGCCTTCAAGTCCGCTATCAGAGAGTGCATTTACCTCTTCATCATAGCTGTAGGTTTTCGTTGCAGCAACTTCGTCATTTTCACTTTTATACGTAATTGTAACCTCTGCCGGTGTCTGCAACGCTACAACGCGGGTAACGCTTTCCGTAAGCTCTGTTTCCTCTGTGAAGTCCTTTGTTTCTCCGTTTTCTACATACTGCCACTTTGAGAATGTGTGACCTAAAAGCTTCGGATTTGTGTCTGGCAAACCGTTATCCTCAAAGTCAGTTTCCGACATATAACCGAGGAAATAACCGTCCTGATCGTAAAACTCTACGCGTTTTTCATCGCTGTGTACTTCTTCATACACTGCAGTAATATATGTATTTGACCAGACGGTATATTCATCCTCCGGTTCATAGCTTATAAAAGCCGCAGCACCATTGCTTGTTGTTCC
>JAFQVE010000118.1 GCA_017408185.1 Oscillospiraceae bacterium
AAGGTTGAGTCTGTCAAAAAATATCTTGAATATATGGCTCTTCACGGATTGAACATGGTTATGCTCTACACCGAAGACACTTATGAAGTAGAAGGATATCCGTATTTCGGATATCAACGCGGAAGATATTCACTTTCCGAGATTCGCGAAATTGACGATTATGCAGCAGAACTCGGAATAGAGGTTATTCCGTGCATCCAGACTTTGGGACATCTTTCAAAGTTTCTTCGCTACGGCGTTAACAATCACATAAAAGAACACGACGCAGTTCTCCTTCCCGGTGAAGAAGAAACATATGCCCTGATTTCCGAATGCATCAAAACATGCAGGAACGCTTTCCGCTCAAAACGTATACATATTGGTTGTGATGAAACTTACGGACTCGGCATGGGAAAAACCTATGCGCGCGACGGTTCTCGCAACAAGCTTGAAACGTTTAAAATGTTCAACGATCATCTGAGCCGTGTTGTTGATATCTGTGAAGAGTATAATTTCCGCCCGATGATGTGGAGTGATATGTATTTCTCGCTGTTCGCTCCCGGAAGATCGGAAGATTACGGACTTGAAATAGAAGTTCCGCAACACGCAATTGATGCTGTTCCCGATGTTGATTTAGTTTTTTGGGATTATTATCATGACTATAACAAGTTTTACTCAGTAAACCTTGAAAAGCATATGAAATTTGACAAACACATTCTTTTCGCAGGCGGTATCTGGACGTGGAACGGCTTTGTTCCGAATTTCAGATATACTTATGATACGGTAAAACCTGCGCTTGAAGAGTGCCTTAATTTCGGAGTTCGCGAAGTTTTTGGAACGAGCTGGGCGTATGGTGATATTAATCATCATCAGGCACTTCCCTGTCTTGCAATGTATTCGGAATACTGCTGGAGAGGCAAAGAGTGCACCAAAGACGATGTTTACTCTGTTTCTGAATTTATTACGAAAGTTCCTTTCGAGTTGTCGGAAACTATAAGTGATTTCTTCTGCGGTCTTGAAGGTGACTATAACTGGGGCAAACTTATTTTGTGGAGCGATCCTTTAATCAATCTTCTCTGCTATGATATTGATATAAAAAAGGCAGACGAAATTTATAAAAACGCACTCAAGAATTTTGAAAACTACAAGAACGTGAAAGATATCGAATACTACCAAGCTCTTTTTACAGCTCTTGTTGACAAATGTATGATTCACCTTAATCTTCGCGAAAAGTATAAGGCAAATGACCGTGAATGGTTGCGCAATTTTGCAAATGATATCATTCCGCAGTTTGCATCAGATTTTGAAAGGCTTTACAATCTCCACGAAGAATTGTGGCATCGCGACCTTAAGACCAACGGCTTTGAAAAGCTTGCAGTCCGCTATGCCGGAGCTATTGAGCGCATACGCTATACCGGAAAGGTGATAAACCGTTATCTTGACGGAAAAACCGATGTAATTGAAGCTTTGGAAACGGAGCTTATACGCGGTGAGAAACAAAAATATCTCCAACCCGATCAGGTTATGTATACTTACTGACAAAAAAACGACTCACATGCAATTTTGCGCGTGAGTCGTTTTTTTGTCAGATACTGTAAATAAAGGTTTACTTTATTCTGTTATATGCCGCTTCATAGACGGCAAGAACCTCGTCTATCGGAAGTGCGGCAAGCTCTTCCTGGAATTTATCCCATTCGGACATCGGGCGCTGACCGAGAACAAATTTCTGGATGTTCTCGCTTACAAATGTAGAGAGAGATGTGTTGTAATCAGCAATAGTGTCCGATTCAGCAGATGACAGACTCATATATGTAGTCGGTTCAAGCTCTGCGTGGGTGTGTTCAAGAGCAAAATCAGTGGTTGATGCCTGCTCTTCGGACATACATGCCTCCGCAGCAGCCGGGTCGATGCGGAGATATGATCCAATTGTCTGGAAGCCGTAAAGAATCTGTGCATTATTCTCATTCTCAGGGAAGATAAATCGCTTCTTGCCGTCAACAACCTCATGGGTTTCCCCCTCCTTACCCCAGGAAACAATTTCGCTCCCTTCGTCGGAGTAGAACCAATTTACATATCTCATTGCATTTGCAATACTCGCTTCATCGCCGGTATTCGGAATAGCCATACCTGTCGGGTCGTTATTGAACTTATTCATCATCGCAACACCAAGTCCGTTTTCTGCCTTCGGCGGCTTTGTTGCTGCCATCGTATATTCCGGATTTTTCACACGTCCAATGTTATTGAAAAAGTCGATACGAATCTGATATTCCGGCATAATAAAACCGCGATCGGTTGACAGAAGCTCCTGCCACGAGGTTGCGCTGATGTTAAAGAAATCTGCCGGCATAAGTTTTTCGTCTACCATCTTCTTCAAGAATGTTACGATGTCATACATAATTTCGCTTTCAGCAGCACCGTAGCACCACTTCTCATTTGCGAAATCATAGTAAGCACCATAGTGGAAATACGGTTTCCAGGACGGTCCCATAACATTTATGTTAGCCAATCCGGAGCGCAAGCAGAACGGGTAAGAATCGGGATACAGCTCTTTAAGCTGCTTGCAGACTGTATAAAGCTCGTCAATCGTTTCCGGAGCCTCGAGGTTGTGCTTTTCGAATATATCCTTACGGTAGAGCCATGAGCGAATGTTCTTTGAGCGCTCCATGCCATAAATCGGTGAATAATAAACCTTTCCGTCAACACCCTTACGTGTATCCTTCATCCACTGCTCATCCTCCGGGCGTGAGTTCCAGAAATCAACATAGTCCGGAAGAAACTCTTCGTAATCGTCGAGTGCTACAAATGCGCCCTGCTCACAATAGTCAGAAAACTTACCCGGCTTATTCATAAACCCGAACACATCAGGCAAATCGTCTGCAGCCGCCATAACAAGCGTAAACTTTGTTCCGAAATCGGATGACGGAATAGCATTTACGTTTATCGTTCCACCTACCTCTTCCTTTATATACTCCCATACCTTCCAATTTTCGTCATACGGCCATGATGCGTGGCTTGAAATTGTGATGTCAAGCACTGCATCATCTGCTATTGCTTTTCCTTCCGGGATGTCTCCCGAGCCTGCATTTCCGGAATTCACGCTGTTCCCGCCGCAGGCGCAAAGAGCAAAAAGCATTACTGTTGCGAGTGTCAG
>JAFQVE010000119.1 GCA_017408185.1 Oscillospiraceae bacterium
AGAGGAGCTTGATGTTCCGGTCAGAATATGTGCAAGCTTTGAGAATAACAGAGGAAGAAGCGAGCTTGATTCATACACAAACTTAAATAGCGATGACTATTTTGCACTTCTTTCAAAAAACCGAAACACTCATGTATTCGTGACAAGCTTTTCACCCCTTATGGCGGATGAAAAATTTTCTCAGCTTCTGAAAACGCGCAGGAATACATATTTTGACGCGACCTGCTTCGGCTATGAAATTATAGATGAAAAAATATCAGAAGGTGTGTTGAAAGCAATAGAAAGAGAACAGCTCTGCTACGGTTCACTTTCGCCGTTTAATTATATGGAGCCGACACTTTTGAAATTTGAACTTGCTAAAGGCCTTGACCTTGAAACGGCAAAGAACGCCTCTGCACGGGCATTTAAATCACTGAGATAAAATGGGAAGGCGGAAGGAAAATTATGAATAAGACTATAATGCATATCAACTATGGGGAGCTTGAAGGCCATGTTTACGGCAAAAAATCCATTGACGACATTTGCAGAATGGCAAAGGGAATAGGCTTTGACGGAATTGAGTTCCGCGGAGTTCCCCCAAGAGAGCTGAAGCATCTTTCATTCCGTGAATATGCAGAGCAGATAGCAGACGGAAAGAAGAAATACGGGCTTACAGATATGATTTTAAGCATAGGTATTGCAGATTGCACAAGCGCGGACCGCGATGTTCGTGAAAAAGCAATAGCCGAGGCGATAGAGCATACAAAAATCGCAAGCGAGGTCTGCGGAACAACTCATTGTAACACGGCTGCATCGTTCATCACATCAAAAATTCCGACAGCACCGAAAATGCAGTTTGAGTTTCACGGAAGTGCAGTAGCTACCGAGGAGGAATGGAAGCTCACGGTGGATGCATATCAAAGGCTTGGAGCAGAGGCGGAAAAGCTTGGCGTAAAATTCGGATTTGAAACGCATATGAACTATATTCACGACCTGCCGCATCAGGTTATGAAGCTTGTAAATCTTATCGACAGCCCGGCAATAGGCGTAAATATGGATTACGGCAATACAGTGTATTTTACCGAACGTCCGTCTGTTGAGGAAACGATAGACATATACGGAGATAAGCTTTTTTATACTCACCTCAAAAATTCAATGCCGATCCCCGGCGGACGTGTTGCGACAGCTCTCGGTGACGGAGAAATAAACCACAGAGTATATCTTGAAAAGCTTCGTGAGGTCGGCTTTGACGGACCAATCGGTATAGAGGCTCCGCGCTCGGGTGATCGCGTGTGGTATGCCAAGTGCGACTATGAGTATTATAGGAGCGTTATGGAGGATATAGAAAGAGGATATTGAAAGTGCAGTAGAATATGCATAGGAGGTTAACATGAAAAAAGGAATTTTTAAAAGAGGAATTTTTAAAAGAGGAATATCTGTTATCATCGCTATAAGTATTCTTTTATCTCTTTTGCCCTCAATTTCATTTGCGGCAGTGGATGAAGAAACGGGTGCAATAACCTATGAATTCACCCCTGCGTCACATGGAGCCGGCAATAGTTGGGTAGAAAGAAGAGGAACTCACAACTCGACGTTTTTAAACTACCCGGGAGAGCCTACAGACGAGGAATGCAAATGGGCATATCTCGGTACAACAACATACAGCCACAATTCGGGCGGATATCATTCATATATAAGCGGAGACAATGGTTTGTTTACGCAAATGACGGTTCCTGCCGACGGCT
>JAFQVE010000120.1 GCA_017408185.1 Oscillospiraceae bacterium
GGTGAGTATTATCTCGTATGCGTTCCGGAATGTGAGGAAAGCTCCGAGAGTGCGCTCAAAGGCATTATGGGAAACTTCGTTCTTGACGGCGGAGCTGGTGCAGTACCTATGTCAATAGAGGTTGAGGGTGCTGAAACCAACATTTTAACTGTTACGGCTCACATGTCTGACGGAAGTGTAATAAAAAATGCAGCGGCAACATACACGTCGCTTACTCCGGGGGTCTCAGTCTCTTCTTCGGGCAGAATCAGCTGGGATAATCCTGAGGTTACATCCGCAGATGTAAAAGCGGAGTTTGAGGTACTCGGTATATCTGTTTCAAAAACGGTAACGGGCATAAAGCCTGTTGAAATTTCTGGAAAACGCTTTGTTTACGACATTGCAAGCCGGATGAGCAACACGAAGGTTCTGTTTACTGATTTGACATACCCAAGTAACAACAATATGTGGGCTTATGCCGCAAATCGCAGGAATAAATACAGCTGGCAAAGCGGTGGAGTCAATGAGTCATCGCCGTCGGGCAAGCATCTTGTATATACGGCAAACAAGGGTATATCAATTCGTGCTCTCAGGAAATCAAACTGGTGGGCGATAAAAATAAACGTACCCGACAGCGGCTTGTATCTTCCGACGGTTTCGTACGGAACATACAAGAATAATTCAACATACAGCCTTAATGGAGTTGCAGTAACAGATGATGACGGAAACGGGATAAAGGTTCCTGTAGATGTCTACCTGAATTACTATATTTTGCCTGTGACCGACAAGGATGTCAGCGAGGTGCTTGTTGAGAGCAACTTCACTGAAGAAAACCTTTTGGGCTCGGTTCTCAGTACGGATGAATCGGCGCTTGAAGCGGCAATGAAAACGCAGAAATTTGAGAAGATAAACCTCAAGGCCGGTGAGTATTATATCGTATACTACCCGAATGAAATAGTTCCGATTGATGGAGCAACCCTTACAGGAACACTTCTCACGCTTGGCGGAAATATAACACTTGACGGTATAAACAGTGTAAAAAGCCTCGAGCTTACCGCAGACAAGCAGGAACTTACATATTACACGACTGATTTTGAGGATACTGCGAAAATAAGTATAAAGGGAATAAAGCTTGACGGAACGGTAGTAGCGCAGAATGAGTTTAAGAGCATAACCTTTAAATCTCTCGATGAGGATATAGCAACCGTTGATGAGAACGGAACTGTCCGCGGTATGGGTAACGGTACGGTTTCAATTGAGGTCACGGCTTATGACGGTATTACAGAGGCTAAAGAAACAATTGACTTTACCGTAAACGACATGACCGGTATTGCGAGTACCGAGCATAATATCGGTGACGTAATTTATGTACGTGAGAGAAAGCTTATAAAGTGGTATTCCGTGATGAACAGCGGAAATCGTATCCCTATTCCTATTACCGGTGCAAACATAAAGATAGAACCGATAAGCGGAGGAAATATTGCAGAATATAAAGACGGGCTGCTTATTTGCAGCGGAGAAGGAAGCTTTAAACTCACGCTTTCGGCAGACTTCAAGGGAGAGCGTGTACAAACAGAGCTCATACTTTCGGCAGAGTTGCATAAAGGTAAGGATGAGCCGACCTGGTATACATACGATATGCGTGATAACGCGCGTGAAAATGTTTCAAAGTATGCCTGGGCGAAGGCGATTAAGAATGAAACTGCGGCCACTGCGGATGCGTATGTTGAGAATCTTGAGATAATATACAGACAGATGCATGGCGAGGGTATTCCGCGTAACCGTCAGGTTGGACTTCGTGGCGACGGGGTGTATTTTAATTGCCGCTATTGCTATGCGGAGTTCTCACTCAATGACTCATACACAATAAACTTCATGAATAATCCATGGAAGATTCAGTGCCCTGAGTGTAGAAGAAGATTTCCTACCAACGATTTTGAAAGCTTCTATGAACTCGGTAAGGATGAACAGGGATGTTTTGATATTGAAAGGGCACGTCAGAAGCATCACGAGAAGTTTGTGTGCAAGGACGGCGAGAACTGCACATGTACACCGCCGGCAAATGAGAGCACCAAATCTCACAGTGTGGAGTGGTACAGGTTCTACGGCTACGGCTTAAAGGGCGGTTATCTTTATAACGACATGTACTCCGAGATTATAGAAACAAACCGTGATCCCTGGGGCAATAAAATCACATGGAACGGAGACCGCGGCGCAGATCTCGGCGATGTAGTAACTGACAGCGACGGAAAGGTTATCTACAACGGTGGTATGAGATGGGGCGTCGATGACGGCTACGGCTATCTTCCGGGAAGGACGTATGCTGACGGCGTTCTGGAGTGTCACACATACATTCCGGTTTATTCATATAACTTCTGGGCAAAGATGTATGGAAGTATTATTCCTTCGATTACCGAAGCATATCTGTATACAGACAACATAAAGTACGGCAGAGCCGGTGCAATTCTTGTTGACCGTTTTGCAGATATTTTCCCGGACTTTAACACACGTCAGTATATGGACTACTATGGGAAGGTAGAGGGAAGCACCTCGCGTCAGAACTTCTATGTTGCAGGGGCAGGAACGTTCACCGGCGCAATAGTGGGAGCGATAAGCGATCAGTATATGGCAAGAAGCTTTATGCGTGCGGTTGATGCTTTTTGGCCGCTCCTTGAAAAAGACGCTGACTTCCTTACTCACACGCTTTCGGAAATAGCCCAAAAGACAGGCAATACAGAAAACGACAAAACAAGCTCTGCTCTTATCTGGAAGAACTGGAAAGAGCGTATTGTAAAGGCTTCCGCGCAGATGACTCAGGATTGCAGAATAGGTGGAAACTTCGGACAGGCTCAGAATATTGCGGCACTTTCGGCTCTTGTTCTTGATGAAGAGCCTGAAAGCCGTGAGATAGTTGACTGGATTTTTGTAACTGCTGAGCAGCTTCAGGCACCCTATACCCAGCGCCTTGGCGGTAACATGACAGCACAGCTTATGCAGTCTATAGACCGAGACGGCATGGGTAACGAATCCTCTCCGCGATATAATACTACGTGGATAACGCACCTTTCAAACTATATAGAAACTCTTGTTAAGTATGACGAGGGGACATATAATCCGTACAAAAACCCGAAGCTCATGAAGCTTTATGATGCGCAGATGGATATTCTTCTTACGGAGAATAAAC
>JAFQVE010000121.1 GCA_017408185.1 Oscillospiraceae bacterium
GCCCGGTGCAAAGAAAATATTTTGTTTAAACAACAACGGAACGGATGTAAATGCCGTTCCGTTGTTGCATTCCGCCAAGTATCGGAAAAATATTCCGCCAAGTATCGGAAAAATATTCCGCCAATCGTCGGAAAATTGCTTGTAAAATTTGTCCTTGTGGTATATAATATATAAGAGAAGAGAAAAGGCGGGGTGTTTTGGATGAAAAAATACAGAAAAAGAATAGCGGACGATTTGCTGAAACGCAAATTGGAAGGAAAAGGCGCTGTGTTGATTGAAGGACCTAAGTGGTGCGGTAAAACCACTACCGCAGAGCAGCTTGCGGCAAGTGTTTTGTATATGGATGATCCGGAAAAGAAGGAGCAGAATATAGCGATGGCAGAGCTCAATCCAAAACGGTTGCTGAAAGGAACTGCTCCACGTCTTATTGATGAATGGCAGCTCGCACCAAAACTTTGGGACGCAATTCGCTTTGAGGTTGATCATCGGGGAGAGCTTGGCCAATTTGTTCTCACCGGCTCGGCTGTTCCTGCCGATACAAAGGAAATCACACATTCCGGCACCGGGCGTTTCACGTGGCTTACAATGAGACCTATGAGCGTGTATGAGTCCGGGGAGTCAACCGGCGAAGTAAGTCTGAAAGAGCTGTTTGAGGGAAATGCAGAAATAGAAGGAGAGTCAAAGCTAAGCATTGACAGACTGGCTTTCGTTGTATGCCGTGGTGGATGGCCGCAGGCAATGTCAATGCGTGATGAAATTGCTTTGGAACAAGCCGTCGATTATTATGACGCTGTTGTTCGTTCTGACATCAATCGCGCAGACAATGTGCAAAAAAATCCGGAAAGAGTACGTCGTCTTATGCGCTCTTATGCGAGAAATCAGGGTGGACAGGTGCCAAATACCGTAATAGCGCAGGACATTGCCGCAAATGACGAAACGCCAATTAACGAGGAAACCGTGGCAGCTTATGTCAATGCGCTTCGTAAAATTTTTGTTATAGAGGATATGCCCGCATGGAATCCTAATCTAAGATCCAAAACGGCTATTCGTTCCGCTGATACACGATATTACACGGATCCGTCTATTGCTGCCGCGGCATTGGGTATAGGTCCGAATGATTTATTAAATGACCTGAAAACCTTTGGTATTCTTTTTGAAACGCTTTGTATCCGAGATCTTCGCGTTTATGCGGATGCCGTGGATGGTGGGGTGTATCATTACCGTGATAAAGACGGACAGGAATGTGATGCCGTTATTCATTTGCGAAACGGAAAATATGGTTTAATTGAGATAAAGCTGGGTGGAGATAAGCTTATAGAAGAAGGTGCAAGAAGCCTTAAAGCATTAAGTGATAAAATCGACACCGATAAGATGAATGAGCCATCCTTTCTTATGATACTGACCGGGACGGGAGATTATGCGTATCGTCGCCGTGATGGTGTATATGTTGTTCCGATCGGTTGTTTGAAAAACTAAACTTACCAAAAAAAGAAACCCGGGGCGGATATCATTCATCCGTCCCGGGCGTGTTATTTTATCAGTTCTTTTCTTTGAGAAGATCGCGGATTTCGGAGAGAAGCTTTTCTTCTGCCGACGGTTCCGGGTCCGGTGCGGGAGCAGCGGGCTCTTCTTCCTTTTTTCTGCGCATTGCATTAATGGCTTTAACAACGCAGAAGAGGCAGAACGCAATGATAAGGAAGCTTATTATTGCGTTTATAAACTTGCCGTACATAACAGCATTTACAGCTACAGAGCCATCTTCTGCCACCTTTTCGGAAAGCTTTATGCAGTAGCTTGAAAAATCAAGACCGCCGCAAAGCCAGCCGACGAGCGGCATAATAATGTCGTTAACCAAAGAGTCGATAATAGACTTGAATGCAGCACCGACTACAACGCCGACTGCCATGTCAATTACGTTTCCGCGCGCGATGAATTCCTTAAATTCTCCAAAAAACTTTTTCATTTGTGTCAACCCACCTGTAATTATTTATTATATATATCTTTATTCTGAGAATGTTTCTTTCAATGAGCCTGCAAGGCCTGCAAGTCCCTGGATTTCCGACGGGATAATCAGCTTTGTTGCCTTGCCGTCCGCGGCTGCCTGGAATGCTTCAAGAGCCTTGAGCTTGATAACGGAGTCGCTCGGGTTTGCATCGTTAATGAGCGTGATTGCTTTTGCAAGGGCTTCTTGTGTTTTCATAATAGCTGCAGCCTGACCCTCGGCCTCAAGAATTTGTTTTTCCTTTTCACCTTCGGCATCAAGGATTTTAGACTGCTTTGCCGCATCCGCGCGGAGAATAAGCGCTTGCTTTTCGCCCTCTGCCTCAAGAATCTGTGACTGCTTTACGCCTTCTGCCTTGAGAATTGCCTGACGGCGTTCGCGCTCTGCCTTCATCTGCTTTTCCATCGCGTCCTGAATTTCGCGCGGCGGAATGATGTTTTTAAGCTCAACGCGGTTTACCTTGATTCCCCACGGGTCTGTTGCTTCGTCAAGAATTGTGCGCATTTTTGTGTTGATGGTATCGCGTGAGGTAAGCGTCTGGTCAAGCTCAAGATCACCGATGATGTTACGCAGCGTTGTTGCCGTAAGGTTTTCAATTGCGGAAATCGGGCGCTCGACGCCGTAGGTATAGAGCTTCGGATCGGTTATCTGGAAATAGACAACAGTGTCAATCTGCATTGTAACGTTGTCCTTTGTGATAACCGGCTGAGGAGGAAAGTCTGCCACCTGTTCCTTCAGGGAAATAGGTCGGCGGACGCGCTCAATGAACGGGATTTTAAAGTGCAGACCGACGTTCCACGTTGTCTGATATGCACCGAGCCGTTCGACAATCCTTGACGATGCCTGCTGGACAATAACGATGTTTGACACAACAACGATAAGTGCGAGGACGATTAGAATGAATATTATTGCTCCCATAATTTTTCTCCCTTCATTTTATATGCGTTTTTATTAAAGCTTTACAATAAGCTTTACTCCTTCAATTCTGACGGCTGTGACGGTGCTTCCCGATGGGATGCCGTCGCCGTTTTCGCTTTTTGCGCTCCAGACCTTACCTGCGATTTTCACAGAGCCGGTCCCCGCAAGGTTGTCTATTGCCTCATCAACAGTTCCCTTTTCGCCGATGAGCATATCGGTGTTTGTCGGGGTGGTGCGCAGAAGAATTTTCTTTTTAATCAGCGGGCGGGTGATGATAAGCGCCACGGCTGAAACTGCAAGAAAAACCGTTATCTGAAGCCACGGTGCCGCATGAAGTGCAGCGGCAATGAGGGCGGCAAGCGCACCGATGGAAAACCAGATTGAAACAATGCCGACCGTGAGTGCTTCGATAATACCGAACAGGATTACGGCACCCAGCCAAAGGTAAACATTTGTCATAAAAAACCCTCCTTATATAAACAGTATAACGGATAAAGATAACATAGTCAAGCTAATTCCGGTAAAGTGCGACGTTTTCGATGATTCCGTTTTCGGTGTGGAGCATAAAGTTTGACGCGTCTTCGTTGTACCAACAATAAATTTTGTCCATATCAAGAGGACCGTCATCATCATAGGTGCACGAAAGCTCAAGAGGAGCGGAGCCCATAATTTTTATTGCGTTTTCAACCGTCATATCCGACTTTACCTCGGGAATCTTTTCGTCAATGTATCTTCCAGAGAACGGAACAAGGTTTTTCTTTGAGTTAAAGAAAAGCATCTTTGTCTCCACAATTCCGTCATCGTATATTACCGAAACGCCTGCGGATTTCTTCTCATTGTAGTAATTTATATACTTCACATCGCCGTAATTATCGGTCTTCGGCTCACCTGTGCCGAACTTTGCCTCAATCTCAGAGCGCGTCATATCGCGCTCAATTGCATCGTAGAGCGAATAAAGCTCTTCCTTTGTCGCAGGAGCGGGAAGGTTATCGTTAGGTTTGTCGTTCACATCCGCAAAATCATTGGGAAGGCAAGCCGTGAGAGTGAGAATCAGCGCGAGGGTGAGAAGAATTGTTGTAAATTTTTTCATTTTTTGAAAATCTCCCGTTTTTTTATTTTCCACAAACTACCGCGAAATAACGCGGGAATCCGGAGAATACTAATTATTGAAGAGGAAGTGATTTTATGACGATGAGTCCGTTTTGCAAGGGCATGACGGCGGGATTGATTGTCGGAACAACGCTTACGGTAGCGCTTGTGCCGAAAAAGCAGAAGCCGTGCAAGTGCATAAAGCACAGCACCGGTAAGATTTTAAAGGGTGCGGGAAGCGTGATAGACAGCCTTCAATCAATCCTGTAGAGAAAAAGGGCGGGGAAGACCTCGCCCTGTACATATATAGTATAACATATTTATAGCCAAAAGTGTGAAAAAATTTTTGTTAATTTTGCATTTTTTATTCCACCGTTACGGATTTTGCGAGATTTCGGGGTTTGTCGATGCTGCAGCCGCGCGCAACAGCAATGTAGTATGCAAAAATCTGCATTGCGGGAACGGTGAGCGACGGAGAGAATTTCTCAAAGCACGAGGGAACGGTGAACAGGTGGTCGGAAACTGCGGAGAGAGCGTCACGCGTATCCTCCGAGGCAATTGTGAGAACACACGCACCGCGCGCCTTAACTTCACGTATGTTGCTCACCATCTTTTCGGCAAGAGCTTTTTGCGTTGCTATTGCAACGACAAGAGTGTCGTTCTGAATAAGAGCAATTGTTCCGTGCTTAAGCTCGCCTGCGGCATATGCTTCGCTGCGGATATATGAAATTTCCTTGAGCTTCAGCGAACCCTCAAGCCCTGCGGCGTAGTCAACGCCGCGTCCGAGAAAGAATATGTCTTTGTGGTTATGGAAGCGCGAGGCAAGGTATGAAAGTGTATCGGTATTGCCGATAACCTTGTCGATTTTTTCCGGAATAAGCGATATTTCCGCTGCAAGCATCTTCTCTTCATCCGTGGAAATAAGTCCGCGCGCGGCGGCGAGGCGGGCGGCCAGCATATACAGCATAACAAGCTGGGTGGAATATGCCTTTGTTGTGGCAACGGCAATCTCCGGACCTGCCCATGTGTACAGCACAAAATCTGCCTCTCTGGCAATTGTGCTGCCGACAACGTTTATAATTGCAAGAGTCCGCACCCCGCGCCGTTTTGCTTCGCGCATAGCGGCAAGGGTATCTGCCGTTTCGCCCGACTGGCTGATTACTATGCAGAGGTCGCGTTCAGAGACGATAGGCTCACGGTAGCGGAATTCCGAGGCAAGATCAACCTCAACCGGAATTTTTGCAAGCGATTCTATTACGTATTTTGCGACTGTTCCCGTATGATAAGCCGAGCCACACGCTATAATATGGATGCGGGAAAGGCTTTTTAAAAGCCCCTCCGGAATATCGGTATCAAGAGCTATTCTGCCGTTTTCAAGACGCGGGGATACGGTGTCGCGCACGGCTTTGGGCTGTTCGTTTATCTCCTTGAGCATAAAATGCTCATAACCGCCTTTTTCTGCGGCTTCGACGCTCCAGTTTACGGTCATCCGCTCTTTTTCGACAGGCTCAAGGTCAGAGTTGTAAACGGTTACGGAATCCTTTGAAAGGCAGATTATTTCGCCGTCATCAACTGTGTAATAATCCCGTGTGTGAGCGAGAAATGCAGGAATATCCGAGGCGATGAAGTTTTCGCCTTTGCCGAGCCCTACGATAAGCGGGCTGTCAAGCCTTGCGGCGATAATCTCACCCGGACGGTCAGCGCACAGTACTCCGAGGGCGTATGAACCGCGGAGTTTGGTGGTAACCTTTGAAAGCGCGGCGAGGATATCGCCGCTATAATAATAGTCAAGAAGATGGGCGATTACTTCCGTATCGGTTTCCGAACGGAAGGTGTATCCGCGCTTTATAAGGCGCGCGCGAAGCTCTGCGTAATTTTCTATAATGCCGTTGTGAACTACGGCTATTCTGCCGTCCCCGGACAGATGAGGGTGCGAATTTTCATCCGTAGGCTCGCCGTGGGTTGCCCAGCGAGTGTGACCGATGCCGCACTGTGACGAGAAATCAGAAAGCTCATTTATTTTGCTTTCAAGCTCAGATATTCTGCCTCGGGTTTTGACAACGCGGATATCATCGCCGTCAAAGACGGCGATTCCTGCAGAGTCATAGCCTCTGTATTCGAGACGTTTTAAGCCACCCAGAAGTACGGGGAGCGCATCTGCACTTCCCGTGAAACCAACTATACCGCACATTTTAATTAAATCCTTTCTTTGTATGGGAGAAAAACTCCCGAGGGGGCAAAAATTCCCCGACGGCACATTAGAAGATTTAGCGTACCGCCGCCGCTGCAAGCGTGCCGTTTGTCACCGCAGTTACCCGCGGGTTTTGAGGCACGCTCCGTATCTGTCCGCAGCGAAGGGGACAGGGGAGCATCCGCCGAATGGTTCGATATGGCATATTGTATGCAAAAATAAGAATAATATGCCGGAACTCCCACCTCGTCAACCCGATAACATCCCGTCTTCGGGTCCCGGCGCTTCAAGCATTTATCCGTTTTTCAATAAGCAACCACCTCACGATTGATAAATATGTCACAAGTATACACCTGAAAAAGGATTTTTTCAAGCAACTTTTGTTTACAAAATACAGTTGACCGGAAAGGTGTGTTTTGATACAATTAAAGTGTTAAATGAAGGGGTGGTAACCATATGAAAAAAGGGGTTAAAATATTTTTTGCGGTAATTGCCTTTATCGTAATCGCAACCGGGGCATTTTGCGTGTGGCAGAGGGAGAATATCCGCGCAGTATATATGTACATAGCGGCAGACGGAGAAAACGGTGTTATACCGTCGGGAATGGAAGTGCTGGAAATACCCGCACTTACGGACCCGGAGCAGGAAAGTAATTTGCCGCTTGACGGTGCGGAGGTTCCCGAAGCAGAAAAAAGCGTAAAAAGAAACACCCGCGTTCCGGGCGTAACGGAAACACGGGATGCAGAGAGCAATGAAAAAAGAGGAAAAACATATCTTCAAAGATGCAGGGAAGAGCTATATGCGTGTGAGGCGGCTTTAGTCTCACGCGTTGGCGGGATGAAAAACGAGGTGCTTGCTGAGTGGCGAGCATTGCCCAAAGAGCAGAGAACAAGCAGAAAGAAGCGCGAGATGATCATTTCCGGAGTCAGCAGATGCTTATCTCTTGAGGGCGAGATTGACGGAAAGGTTAAGGGGATTATTGCAAAATACAAGGCACAGGCTGCAGAGGCGGGGGAGAGTACTGCTGAAATCACGGCACTCTGGGATGAGTATAAGGCGAAGAAAGCAAGCACCAAGGCATATTATCTGAATAAATATTTAGGATAGGAAATAAAATTTACGGTTCGCGCACGGCTTCGATATGGATAAGCCGTGCGTTTGTGTAATCGTAAGTGCTCATCCGACGGGCAAAAGCATCGCGAGTATGCGCGGCGAGAAGTATGTTTTGAGGGTTTGGGTTTCTTCCGGTGCCGACGACAAGAAGAGTGTGTGTGAAATCTTCACTTCCGTTGTAAGCAAATTGCAAAACGTCTCCGGGTCGTGCTTCGGAAAGCTCTACCTCATAGCCATAGGGTCCGGGGCCTTCGTTTGTTGTCATGAAGTCGTAGAAAAAGCGCACGCTCGTCCATGCGGGCGCTCTCATATCGGGAGAAATATAATACCAACCGGTGTCAGGAGTGAAGTTCATAACCCCTGAGCCTGCGTACACGCACTGTGAGACGAAGTTTGTGCAGTCACCGCCTATTTCATCAAAGTTATAATACGCAGGATTGCGGCGGAATGCCCACCGTCGGGCATAGCGCACCGCATAAAGTCTGTTATATTCCAAAAAAATCAGCCTCCTTATGCCATTATATGCA
>JAFQVE010000122.1 GCA_017408185.1 Oscillospiraceae bacterium
AACGTTGAAGGCGATGAAGTTAAAGAATACGAAATTGAGATAACAAGCATATATTTTGACGGCGAAAAGACAAAAAATATGCTTGTCCGTGCAACCGATCCCGAGCTTATTGCAAAAACAGGCGGAATTGTCCGCGGAATGAGCGGCTCGCCCATTCTGCAGAACGGAAAAATCGTGGGTGCAATAACGCATGTTTTAGTAAACAATCCGGAAAAAGGATATGCGATTTTTATAGAAAATATGCTTGACGCCGCGGCGTAAAGAGGAAAAATAGTTATGAGCAAGCGGGAATTTTCTCCCACTTGCTCATTACATGTTTTAATTAAAAATATCTCTTTAAAAGTCCTTCTAAACCTCTGCCGTGCCGCGCTTCATCCCTTGCCATCTCATGGACAGTATCATGAATTGCGTCCAGACCGTTCTTCTTTGCGCAAGCTGCAAGGTCAAACTTACCTGCAGTTGCGCCGTATTCACAATCTACGCGCCACTTGAGGTTATCCTTGGTTGTTGCTTTCATATTCGGCTCAAGGTCCTCGCCGAGAAGCTCTGCAAACTTTGCAGCATGCTCTGCTTCCTCGTAAGCTGCCTTTTCCCAGTAAAGACCGATTTCCGGATAGCCTTCGCGGTGTGCAATGCGTGCCATGCAGAGATACATGCCTACTTCTGCGCACTCGCCGTTGAAGTTAGCCATAAGCTGTTCAAAGATGAACTTCTTATCCTCTTCAGAAATGTCGGGGTTGTTCTTTACGGTTTTGCCGTATACGCCATACTCATGCTCTGCAGCAAGAGCTGCGCCGTCTTCCATAACCTTGAACTTTTCTCCCGGAACCTTACATACCGGGCACTTTTCGGGAGCAGAGTCTCCCTCGTGGACATAACCGCAAACAGGACATACAAACTTTTTCATAACTTTTCCTCCAAATTTTAATTTAAATTTTTTATTTTGTTATTTCTTTCTTGCAGTTTTTGCAGGTGCCGGAAAACAGAACACTGTGAAAATCGACATCTGCGCCGCTCGCTGATGCAGCCCTTTTATCCAGCTCGGAATTGTAGTCAAGCTCGATATCCGAGACAGAATGACAGTTTTTACATATCATATGATAATGAGGTAGTGCGTATCCGTCATAACGTTCCGTGCCGTCGCCTGCATCGAACTTCATAATTTCGCCGCTTGCCGCAAGCTCTGCAAGGTTGCGGTAAACCGTGCCGAGACTGATGTTGGGAATTTCCTGCCGCACCTCATCATAAATGCTGTTAGCACTGGGATGACGCTTGGTGTTACGCAAGGCGTTCAGGATACATTCCCGCTGTCTGCTGTAACGCCGTTTCACTTCCATTTTCGCACCTCCTTAATGCAAGTAGTAATTATTACTGTTTATAGTATATCATAAATTTTTTGTTTGTCAACAGTTTTTTCAAAAAATTCTGAAAAAAATAAAAAAACATTTTGAGAGCAAAAAAAGAGTTGCAAAAGGAATACCTTTTACAACTCTGTACATTGCTGCGTTTAGTTTACTTTGTGCCGAAGATACGGTCGCCTGCGTCGCCGAGCCCGGGAACGATATATGCATTTTCGTTAAGCTTTTCATCAAGCGCCGCGACGTAAATATCAACGTCGGGATGATCTGCCTGAACCTTTGCAACTCCCTCAGGTGCGGAAACAAGGCACATAAGCTTTATCTGAGTGCAGCCCTTATCCTTGAGCATTGCAATAGCATCGGAAGCACTGCCGCCCGTTGCGAGCATCGGGTCGGTAACGATAACAAGGCGGTTCTGAATATCTTCCGGAAGCTTGCAATAGTAAAATACAGGCTTATGGGTTTCCTCATTGCGGTAGAGACCGATATGCCCTACTTTTGCTACGGGAAGAAGGGTGAGAAGTCCGTCTACCATACCGATGCCTGCGCGCAGGATTGGAACAATGGCAAGCTTTTTGCCAGCGATCTCCTTTGCATTCATTTTGCACAGAGGAGTTTCGATTTCAACATCCTGAAGAGGAAGGTCACGCGTAATCTCATAACCCATGAGAAGAGAAATTTCGTTGAGAAGCTCGCGGAAGTCCTTTGAGCCGGTTTCTTTGCTTCGCATAATTGTCAGCTTGTGCTGGATAAGCGGATGATCGATAATATTAAGTTTTCCCATTTTTCACACGTCCTTTATTTCTCTTTTTCTTATATTATACTACGCATCCGCAAATAAAACAACAAGAATTTTTATCTGTATACTATCTTGTCACCGCGCGCTTTTCTCTGTTCCTCCATTGCTTTGGCAGCAAGGTCTACTTTCATCCTGTCTATAGCCATATCGCAAACACCGCCATTGCAGATGGATATTTTATCAAGTGAGCATTCGTGACCGCGGTTATAGACACAAAAGAAAAAATCGCATGAAACGGTCATTTTCTTCTCTTTTCTTTGTATTCTCAAACCCATAAAAAATACCTCCAAAAAATAAAAAAGTGTGGCTCAGAAAGAGCCACACATAAAAACGCAGTGACTCCTGTTTCTGAAAGTCACCACAACTTCACTTCATACACATACAATTCCTCATACGAGTACGCAGAAACCGGAGTGTACGCTTTTTATATAGCGTACACTCGCATAAGGAGTTGTATACATTATATTTAAATATATATAGTGAAAGTTGTGGTAACATTATTTTACCACAACAAAAAGAAAAATACAATAATTTTCACAAAAAACAATCACCGGGCAAGGAGGTATATCAACCCTGTCCGGTGAAAATTTTTACTTATGATACAATTTTTTCGTCTGATGGCGAGGCTCACACGTGAGGTTTATGCCAAGCTTGCGGTACACATCAAGATCAACCTGAGAGAGAATAACCGTGGAGTGCGCCTCACACCCGCGAAGCTTTTCAAGCTGACGCGTTGCAAGCGCTGCTGTTTCTCCCGATGCCGCCGCGACGGTGAGCGCAATGAGCACTTCGTCTGAATGCAGGCGCGGATTGTGGTTGCCGAGAATTTCCGTCTTGAGCTTTTGTATCGGCTCAATAACCTCCGGCGGGATGAGATGAACGGAATCGTCAATGCCGCCGAGCACTTTAACTGCGTTGAGAAGCGCCGATGCCGATGGACCGAGAAGCTTTGTATTTCTGCCGGTTACGATTCTTCCGTCGGGCAGCTCAATTGCAATTGCGGGCTCTCCGCCGGATTCTTCCGAGCGCGTAAGCGCGGCGCCGACAACGGCGCGGTCCTCTGCCGAAATGCCTGCCTGGTTCATAAGAAGCTCCACCTTTGTAACCGCGGCGTCTGTTCCCCTGCCGAGGCGGCGGTCGCACATAACGGAGAAATATCGGCGGATAATTTCTTCTTTCGATGCGCGGCGGGTTGCTTCATCATCAATAATACAGTATCCCGCCATATTAACGCCCATATCGGTGGGTGATTTGTACGGGCTTGTCCCGAGAATTTTTTCAAACATAGCGCGAAGCACGGGAAAAACCTCTACGTCCCGGTTATAGTTAACGGTTGTAACGCCGTAAGCTTCAAGATGGTACGGGTCAATCATATTAACATCGTCAAGGTCTGCCGTTGCTGCCTCATACGCAAGGTTAACCGGATGCTTGAGCGGGATGTTCCAAATCGGGAAGGTTTCAAACTTTGCATAGCCTGCCGAGATGCCGCGCGTATATTCGTGGTAAAGCTGGGAAAGGCAGGTTGCCATTTTTCCGCTACCGGGACCGGGCGCGGTTATAACAACGAGCGGGCGGGTTGTTTCGATATAATCATTCTTTCCGAAGCCTTCGTCGCTGACAACGTGGGAAACATTCATCGGATAACCTTCGATATCATAATGGAGGTAAACGCGCATACCGAGCTGTTCAAGCTTCTTCTTAAAAGCGACGGCGCTCGGCTGTTCGTTAAAGCGTGAGATTACAACGCTTCCGACGTATAAATCTATCGCACGGAAAGCATCGATGAGGC
>JAFQVE010000123.1 GCA_017408185.1 Oscillospiraceae bacterium
AATCACGCGGCGAGGCAGCGTCACTTCCTGATGAGCTCTCCTTTGATTTTCCGCAGGGCTTTATTTCGGAAGGCGAATCAGCAGCCGTGAAAATAACGGATGCAAGCGGAAATTACCCCAGTGACGGAATAAAGTATACATATAGTATATATGACGATTCTGTAGTAACGGAAGAAGACGGCAAGTTCACTGCGAAGAAGATTGGAAAAACAAAGGTAGATGTTATTGCAGAGCTTGGCGAAGAAAAAAAGGAATTTACATTTGATGTCATTGTTGTTGGAGAAAACCTGCTTGTAAGGCATGGTGTTGACCACGGGCAGTTTGAAAACAGCATATACATGAGAGATGATTCAGTTCCCGGCGTTTCGACAAAGAATACACTTTGGTATGTAACGAAAAACGAGGTCAGAGATAACTTTGTTTATACGCTTCTTGAAAATCAGCTTTCGCCTACGAAAACATCATTTACAAACTTTGCAAAAATAAGCTTTGAGGATACGATAACCTCAACCGGTGTAAATAACCTTTCAAGAATCCAGGGATACACCCAATATTATGCACCGGACAGCACTGCCCATAACGGACTTGTAAACCTCGACCCGAATAAGCTCTATGAGTACACGGGCTATATAAAAAGCGAAAACATAAAAAATGCGGTAAGGAGCGCAAAGGGAGAATTATATTACTACAGTCTCGCATATACCCCCACAAAAGTGGAAAGAGCGACGCTCAAAAACTATAACCATTATCCGTGGGAAGGAACAAGCGGAGCGCAGGACTGGACACAGTTTACCGTTCCCGCTGTGTGGCTTAACTGGAAGGGTTATGACGGAATAACGGTTGACCCTCGTGGGGAATTTACGGCAATGGATGATGAAAATGCCGATTTTTATATTGCAAATCTCCATCTTCATGAGGTAAGCTTTGAAACAGTTGATTTTAGCCTTGTAAAGCCGATTGAAAATCCGAAAACGTATGATACGTTTGAAACATCATTCCGGGCGCTTACAAACACAGGAAACGAAATAGTTTCGGGTGATGATAATCAGAAGATAACCGCGAAATATTCTTCAACAAACGAAACAGTAGCAAAGGTTTCCGATACCGGCGTTATCACGGTTGTCAGCAACGGCAAATGTGAAATTCTCGCCGAGATTACGATCAACGGCATAACACAAGTCGGACACATACCGTTGGATTTATCGGGGCTTGAGGTTCTGTTTGAGAGCATTGAGGTAATGCATCCCGAGACGCTTTCGGTCGATACCGAAGCAGATATTGCCGTGAAATTCATTAACACCGACGGCACGGAGCATAACGGCGACGGAATAACGCTTTACTATGAAAGCAGCAATACAAGGCTTGCCACGATAGACCAAAACGGCAAAATCACCGCAAAGCAGCCGGGAACCGCGAGCTTCACTGTTCTGGCAAAAAAAGGAACCTACAGCACAGAGAAAACTTTTGAGATAAAAATAACTGACAGCACCCCTCTTGCAAGTGCCAAGATAACCGGTGACGATAGCGTAGAAAAGGGATTTTCAAAGAAGCTCTCCGTAACGGTTTTGCACGAGAGCGGGAAAGAGGCAGACTTATCCGACGCGGAGGTTAAGTTTTCTCTTTGTGATGCGGCAGATGCTGGCATTCTTGAGGTTGCCGAAGACGGAACCGTAACCGGCAAAGCAGAGGGAACAGCGCGTGTGCAGGTAGTCGTATCACGCGGGGGAGAAACTGTAACAAGTGCTCCGTTTGAGATTGAGGTAACGGGCGAAAATCCAAAGAACAAGCACTGGGATTTCCGCTCAACAACCGGAAGCTTTTCAGCGCTTCGACCGACGCTTGAAGCTGACGGCTGGTGTGTCAACCGTGACAAAACTGCACCGACGCGCGTTAAAGAAGCGCTCGGCGGAAACTACAAATCTATACGTTGTCTTGCGACTTCGATTCAGTTCAGCGCACCGGCTGCGGATAATACTGTAAATTCAGACCTTGCAATTGACTTTACCGTTGACCACTCCGGCTGGTATCAGCCTATCCTTGAGGGAAGACGTGTGGCAACAGGTCAGGATGCAAAGCTATATATTGAGGGTGAATATGCGGGCTACTGCAGCTTCAAATCCGGCGGAGATGCTCTTGACCTTAATTCCGTGGTAAAGCTCAATCCCGTTTATCTTGAAAAGGGAACGCGGACGCTTACGCTCCGCGCACAGACAAAAGGCTATCTTTACCCGATAAGCTTTTCGATACAATGGCTCGGCGAAGAGCCGGCGGCAACGGGAGTACGCATTGTTCCGGAAAAGAGCTCTTTTGCAGTGGGCGAAACAATAGGCTTCGATGTTCTGGAAGACCTTGCCGGCGGTATGACATATAAATTCGGAAATGACCTTGACGGAGCTGCAAATGCGGAAAGGAACTTCACCGCGGCTGTTTCCGGCGAAGGAGAGGCAACTGTTTCAGGCAACAGTATAACGGCAGTAAAGGCAGGAAAGATAAAGCTTTCAGCTGATGTGAGCTATAACGGGGAAAGCTTTACCACGCAAACAGAGCTTGAAATTACCCCCGAAGGCTTCTCAAGCGTTATGCTTTCTTCTGATTCTCAGGTAATGAAGCCAAATTCCGCAGGCGGCAGCATCGCGGTCTCCGCGCTCAACCACCTCGGAGCGGAAATTCCGCTCACCGAAGACGACGCCGTTGTGTTCTCAAGCTCAGACGATACCGTTGTTTCTGTTGATGAAGACGGATATATGACGCCGAACGGCAAGGGAACGGCAACGATAAGTGCCAAAGTTACGATAGACGGCGTTACAAAAGAGGGATTTTTAAATGTTTCCGTTCGTGACGGAAAGACGAAGAGCACATACTATACCGCCGACAGAACGAAAAATGCACAGGAGAATGTTAAAAAATATTCATGGGCAAAGGATACGAAGGAAGAGGCAACAAGGGCTGCAGATAAATATCTTTCACACGTAGATGCGCTTTATGAAATGATCCCGTCTCAGGGCATTCCGCGAAGCTATCATGTCGGCTATGGTTCAGACCCCAACATCCGCATCTGTCGCTACTGCGGAGCAAACCTGCAGAAATACGGCTCATATCCGTGGGCGGTAGACGGACTGAACCGTCCGTGGAAGATTCAGTGTCCGGACTGTAAGCGTCTTTTCCCGAGTAACGACTTTGCAAAGCTTTATGAGCTTGGCAAAAACGAACACGGCGAATATGACGTCAATCTTGCACACGAGAGAAACGAAAAGCTACGCATAGAGACAAACGGAGAGGTTGACTATCTCAAAAACACGCTTTATCCGGAGCTTTACAATCCCTCAAGCGAGCTTTTTAACAAGGACCCGCTGACAGGAGATACGATAGACGGAACAAAATGGGGCGTTGACGACGGCTTTGGTTATGACACCGGAAGGATTTATCC
>JAFQVE010000124.1 GCA_017408185.1 Oscillospiraceae bacterium
AGAGCTTGTGTTTCTGTAAACCGCTGTAAGCCATGCACCGCCCGAGGTTGCCTTAAAGCTGTATTCGGGCTCATACCATACTGCGCGGCGGTCTGCGCCGTAGCCCTTTTCCCAGTAGAGGAATTCATAACCGTCGATTACGTCGGAAGCATTGGCGGTAAGAGTTGTACCGACATTTCCCGTAAGAACCGTTGCAGATTCTACAGCATCGTTTCCGTCGATAGCTCTTGTGAGAACTTTGACGGTTGCAGTGGGTGACGGTGCATCCGTCGATTCTGTTGCGATATCGGCTGTCATTGTTGTCTTAATTGCGTTTACCTTAACCTCGGCTTCGGAGAGTGTGCCCGGCACAGGGATAAGGTTCACTTGACCGAGGCGGAAGAACTGTGTGCCGCTGTAGTTATTGAAAGTAAGACTTTCCGAACAGGCATCCAAAACGAGGTGATACTCACCTGCGGAAGGTATATCTACTGTGTAGTAATCTGCCGAAACCTTATTTTCCGCTATGGTCTCTTTGGTATACATACCCTCATAGAAATTATACCATCCAAGGTGTGCATAATCTCCCGAGTCAATCTTGCTCTGTATATCGGTTGCGTTATACACATCTGCCGCCTTTCCGAAATACACCTTCATAAATGCGCTGTTTTCAGGTGTTGTTCCGCCATTCTTCACAACCTCAAGCTTATACTGGCCTGCATACGGAACATTCAGCCTGAAAGCCAGGTGAGCTCTTTCCCCGATAGGAGTTTTTCCATAATATGAAGTGTACAGCCCTGTAACGATATACGGATTCTGCACCATGGGATTATTGAATCCTTTTGCGCCCTTTTCAATCTTGAACGGAGCAGTTTTTGTAAGATCAAGAGTCTTGTACGGCTCGATGTTTTCGTCTACACTTACGCCTTTTTCTGCAGTAGCATCATCTACAAGCTGCGACGTGGTTTCCCAGTCAAAATAACTCAAGTTATAAACATAACCGTTAGTATATATCCCTTGTTGTGTATCACTTGATGTCGGAAGTTTTGAACTCAAACTTGTTTTCTTCACAACATAATTGAGTGTCTGCGCATCACTCGGCAAACGCTGTGAGAGTGTAAAGTTATAAAGCCATACTCGCGCATCACCAAAGCGGTCGTTTACGTTGAGATTACTTTTTACATGATTTAACGGTGTATCATGCATTCCTACAGGAACAATTATAAGATAATAGTTTTTGGACGCATCAAGAGTTACAGGCAGAAGCTCTGTGCTCTTCATAACGTGCGTTGAAGCGTAAAGGTCGATATTTTTCCCGATACGTGCACTTGACGGAAGACCGTTTCTTCCTGAAACACCCATTATGTTGTAATAAAACTCTATATCGTCAGCCCAGTTTGCTGTAGGCTTTTCTATGAGATAGACATCTACTATGGGAGCATACTTATATGTCTTGAAATCAAGCGAGGTGTTATAAGTGCCGGATTCTTCAATATCAAGCTCGACTGCAAATGCATTACGCCAGATATCTCCGGTGAGCTTGCCTGTCATCGCTTCGCCGGGATCATATACGGGACCATTTTCGTTCACATACGGGAGATATTCCGTATATCCGCCTGTTCGCGAATATGCGTTTTCACCGCGAAAATTCACAAAGCCCCATTTCTGATAACCGTCAGAAGTGTTATCAATTGTCTGTGATACAGTTCTAAAATACTGCATATCTTTTCCGGTAGAGCTTGTATGTGCCTCTGAACCGAAGCTGTACACAAAGGATTTTGCCTCTCTTGCCCATTCCCAGCCTGTGTCAGCCGCAAAGACGGACGGAGCGAGGGTAAGAATCATTGCGAGTGCGAGGGTAAGTGCGATAAGCTTTTTCATCTTGTTTTCCTCCTTGTTTATTTAATGTTCTCAAAAGCAGCTTCATAATCTGCGAGAAGCTCATCTATAGGATGAGCGGTGAGCTCTTTCTGGAAAGCATCCCACTCTGTGAGCGGACGCTGACCGAGAATGAATTTCTGGATATTC
>JAFQVE010000125.1 GCA_017408185.1 Oscillospiraceae bacterium
CAGGCTTGCGGAGAGTTATGATGCTTTTATCTGTGCCATAAGAAATGTTTACCTTTGCTACGGTTTTTTGAGTCAGGATATGATGAGGATCGGGCATCCCGGTATCTCCCGGATTGCCTTTTTTGAAGCAACCTGTAAGGACGATGAGGACAATGCATAAAATCAGCGGAATTACCGCAGTTTTCATTCGAAATCCCTCCCAATACTATTTAATTGCAGCGACATAAAGTGTTGCGGATTTAAAACTTCTTCTCAAGCTCCTCCAATGTAAAGTTGAAGGAGTTTGAGAAGAAGGGAGCATAAAAGCTCCCTTCACTATAGTTTAGAATCCTGAAACCTTAAAGAGGACGATTTCGTCTCCGTCAACGCCGGATTTGTAAACCTGTGCGAGGGCCAAGAAGCCGCCTTCGGGAAGAGCGGTCATTTCGTAAATCCAAACCGAATCGTCGGGAATGCCAAATAATTCCTTCGCATTAACCTCACCGATGATAGCGCCTTCTGCGTTAACGAAAGTCATTTGATTAACGGAAGATGAAACATATCCGTTTGCTGTCTTTGTTGCTGCAGTCGGAAGTGAACCTGCAAGAGAACCGGAGGAGAGCATCTGCTGGTTGCCGTTTATATCATAAGCGCCGATAACGTTGTTTTCAGCGTCAGCTCCAGCAAGAAGAACAGTGTCACCAACGATTTCAATAACGCTGATGGATTCATACTTGCCGACGTTGGGAGCGCCGTTCAGAGTCCACGGTGCAGCTGCTCCGCCAGTGATTGCAGTGATTGCTTCATTTCCGGTAAAGTATGTGAGAGCAAAGTCTGCATTCTTGGAAGCTGTGAGATCGCCGCTTGCAACAGCCTCGCCCTTTGCGCCTGTTTCGGGGTCGTATATCGTTGCTTCAAAAACACCGCCGTCAGCGTAAATTTTGCCGCTGCCGTCAACGCTTATGCTGTCGCCTGTGTCATCGACCGTTACAGTTTTGACATATGTGAGAGCTGAGCCGTCGAGGGTGTAAATCTTAACCTCGGTGTCGCCGTTTGAAACATAAACATTGTTTACTAAAACGTCCATATCGGGATCGCCCGACACATCGTTGATGACAGGTGCTTCAAATGGGAGATATTCTGCTGTGAGTGTGTAGTTGCCGACTAATGCCGGTGCGGGTGCCGGAGTAATGGGTTCTCTCGGAACGTTCTCGGGTTCGGGCTCTTCGGCCGGCTGGCATGCCGCAAGGGAAAGAATCATCATAACTGCCATAAGTAATGCTAATAATTTCTTCATTTTCTATTCCTCCTGAAAATATTTATATGTTTATTTTACTTCTGAACGGTTGCGAGTGCAGCGTCTGCCTTTGCAATCCATTCGGTTCTGTCGCCATACTGAGCGGCATCAAGTGTCTCAACGGTTTCTGCGGCCTTGGACTCATCCATAGTTCCGTCCTTGATTGCGCCGATGGCTCCTGCGATTGCTTTGGCAGCATCCATCTGCTGCTTGAAGGTGTTCCTGATATTGCCGAGTGTTTTCTGAATGCCGAACTGTGTGTCGAAATACTTCGCCATACTTTCGAATTCTCCTGCTCTGATTTCCATACGCACCTGATACATACCGGGTGTGTTGTGGAATGTCAGTATGCAGAAATGCTTGGTTTCTGTCTTGCCCTCAGAGTTCTTGACTTCTTCGGATTCATAATCGTAGCCATAGAGATCAGCAAGGCGATATACACAAGCGAGTGTGGTTTTGCCAAAGATGAAAATTTTGTAGCGGTTTTCCGTAATAGCTACAAGTCCTGTAGAAGGAGAAACATAGAGCTCTCCGTTTTTTCCGAAGCGCTTCATCTTTTCTTCCTTGACCTTTGTTTTTGTCAAAGGCACGAAGATCTGCTCCCAGGCTTTTGTGCCGAATTCTACCTGTGCGATGTGTGAGTTTACAGAGTCAAGTGTTGCCTCAACCTTGTCGAAGATTTTCAGACATTTCTTTGAGCATACCTTGCGGCAGATATAATTGCCGTCCGCAAGCTTTTGCTCGGAGAGCAGTCCGACTTCCGCTCCGCAGATTGCGCATGTGTGTTTTGCCATAATAATTCCTCCTATAAATAATTTATGTTAATTGAAATTAACACCAAAATCAGTTTACGATATCGCTTGTGTCAACAACGTGCATCGGCTGATATTTTACTACGATATCGCCCACTGCCGGCGCTGCACCGTCTGTTTTATCAAAGATGATTCCAACGTTGTCGCCCTTGCAGGTTTCATCCAACGACTTGTTGAACATCTGCAAATCTTCTGCGACACCGATTGCGATAACCTTGTCATTTCTGATAAGGGAAACCTTTTCGCCTTTTCTGAGAATGCCGTCTGCAACTCTTCCGACAACCTGATATTTCTTTGCCGCAGTAACGATTGAGTAGCTGTCAACAGGCACTGAGAACGGGCCGTATACAATAACATTGTTTGTTGTGACGGAAGCTCCCAAACTGTCTTTTATTGTGCAATAAATTTTTTTGCCCAAAAGAACGTTTTCCTTTTCACCGGAAAGAACAAGAGCCGCTGTATCTGCATCCTTTGAATAATCGCCGTTCTCAATCTTGGCTTTCTCATTTCTATGTCCTGTATAATAATACCACTCATATGTATAAGGACCTTTTCCACCAAAAACCTGAACCTCAAGCTCGTGCTTTACGCCATAGGAATCAAGCTCTGCACCTTCAGGCTGCTTTGCTATTTCGAGGTCATGATAAACAACATAAACTCCGTTGCTGACGTTGCCGGGCGTATAATCCACTGTCGGAAGAACCTCAATTGTTACATCTTCTTCGGAATTTGTTGCGTCTGTGTCATCAGGAGTGTTGTTTTCTTCTTCGTTTTTGTCCTCGTCGTCTGCAGGAGTTTCTTCATAATAAATTACCGTACCTGAGCTCATTGAGCCGAGATCGAACTCAACTCTTACTTCCTCATTCATCATACGGATAAGGATTGTTGCAACCTCACCTCTCTTGATGTTTGCGTTGGGCTTGAAGTTATATTCAAGGTCAACGCCCTGAATGATTCCTGCACGATACATCTTGTAGACCGCAGGAGCATAGGATGCGTCTGCCGGAACATCGGGAATAGCGGCATCACGAACATCATTTATTGCCTTGAGTGCTTCATCCGTCAGCGCGTTTGCAAAAATCTCAACATAGCCTGCGCGTGTTGCCTTCTGTGTCCAGTTGTAGTCCTTTGAAATAATCTTGTGCTCCTTGCAGTAATCAACATATGTCTGATACCACGGATTTCCGTTCTTAAGCGTTACCTTACCCTCTGTTGAAAGCTGATTCATACAAGCCGCAAGCTTGGCAGCTTCCGCATATGTAAGGTTATCATCGGGAGC
Organism: Oscillospiraceae bacterium; assembly: GCA_017408185.1. The sequence goes on from JAFQVE010000125.1 coordinate 3,368, forward strand.
GAACCTGTCTGCCGTCTTTCCGTTTATGAGATTAAGGCTTGCCGCCGCAACGATATCATCGTGATACCACGCTGTTTTCGGTACATCCGCAAACGGGTTGACATACTCATCATGTCCGCAGACGGTGCATTTGCCGTCTTTGAATGTGTGATCGCCTACATTAAAAAGCTCATAGCAGATTGTGCATTCCTCATAATGACAATTGAGGTTTGCCATTTTCATAAGCTGATGCTCGTGTTCTCCTACGTCCTTTTTGCCGCTGCCGTCATCGGCGCTAACCAACATCGATGATGACAAAAGCATTGCAAGTGCAAGAATGATTGATAATAATTTTTTCACTTTGTTTACCTCTTTTCTTTAAATTTATATAGTTATGGCATTATAACTATCATTTGATCTTTGGATGTTCCACCTTGCTTGAAATCAACAGTTGCATCGGCTGTTATGATTATATAAGCCTCTTTACTTGTAAGTTTTCTGCCGGTAGCATCCGTTACGGTGCAACGGAATTTGCAATCTGAATCCATTTTTGTACCATCAACTAAAACTGTTAATGTGTCGGTGGTTTCACCTTCTGCCCATTCATAGTCCTTGTAAACCTTAAGATATCCGCCGCCTAACACATCACTCGGATATGTGAAC
>JAFQVE010000126.1 GCA_017408185.1 Oscillospiraceae bacterium
ATACAGCGCAAGAACCGAGCGCGCAAGCTTGTTCATAACGTTTGCGCTCGGTGCTTTGATAATCATATCCTCCGTGAAGTTGTGAGGAAGGGTTCTGTGGTGTGCAAGAATATCGTTGAATTCTGCAAGCTCATCCTTTGACGGAAGCTTGCCGAGCATAAGAAGATATGCAACCTCTTCAAAGCCGAAGCGATTGTCCTCCGTTATTCCGTTCACAATATCTTCAATGCTTATGCCGCGGTAGGTGAGAACACCGTCCATCGGCATTTTTTCATTATCTATAACCGTATATCCGCGGACGTTACCTATGGACGTGACGCCTGCGAGAACACCTGTACCGTCTTGGTTTCTGAGACCGCGCTTTACATGCGGATTTTTCACAAGCTCGGGACTGACGAGGTTATTATTTCGGACTGTATCGCATACTCTTTTAATAAAGCCTTCGCTGTCACGGACTTTTATTTCGGACATGTTTGTGCCTCCTGAATTGATATATAATATATTATTTTATAATATTTAGGGGGAATAGTCAATGGTTTATTTGTTATTAAAGGATTAAGGATGTGTAGATTATGAGACGTTTTTTGCTGCTTTGTGTTTGTCTTTGGGTGTTTTTATTTGTTGCTCCGCTCATAACCGTGGGGAGAAACGCGGCAAATGATGTGCCGACGCTTCCTGTACCTACCGCAGAGGAGACGGAGAAAAAAGAGCTTTCCGATTCCGGTGTTACCGTGACGCTTTCAAGAAACGGCAGCGTTGAGAAGCTTCCGCTTGATAAGTACCTCGCCGGAGTGGTTGCCGCTGAGATGCCGGCACTGTTTCCCGAAGAAGCGCTCAAGGCTCAGGCGGTTGCGGCAAGGACGTACACAATGAAAAAAATTGCGGCAGCTCCTGCGGCGGAGCATAACGGTGCGGCGGTGTGTGCAAACCCATCTCACTGCAAGGCATATGCGCCGCTTTCTGAGACTGCGGCGGGATGGAGCGGTGATGCGGAAAAATACACGGAAAAAATCCTCCGTGCAGTTGAAGAAACGGACGGGGAAATACTTTTGTATGACGGAGAGCCGATAACGGCGGTGTTTCATTCCACGTCATCCGGAAAGACTGAAAATGCCGTTGATGTCTGGGGTGGGAATGTTCCGTATCTTGTCAGTGTTGAAAGCCCGGGGGATAAAGAATCTCCGCGCTACGAAGAGGAAAAGGTGCTTTTGCCGGATGAATTTAAAAAGAAATTTTCGGAAAAATATCCGGATGCTGTATATGATGAAAACCCCGAAAACTGGATAAGCAAGATATCCCGCTCCTCTGCCGGAGGCGTTAAGTCGCTGTCTGTTGCGGGCGTTGCGGTAAAGGGGAGCGATTTTCGCTCGGTGTTCGGATTGAATTCCACAAATTTCACGGTATCATATGCAGACGGTGAGCTAAAAATAAAAACGCGCGGCTACGGACACGGCGTGGGAATGAGCCAATACGGCGCGCGGGCAATGGCGCTTGAAGGAAAGAAATACGACGAGATACTCAAAAGCTATTACAGCGGGGTTACTCTCGGGAAAATTCAGGAAAAAGCCTCTTCATAAATGAAGAAAAGTGTGCTATACTTATTATTGAAATGGGACATTAGAAAGGAAGTGCGCTCTTGGATATACTTTCAATAATAAATAAGCTGTCAGCGCATCCGTCGCCCTCGGGTTTTGAACACTCGGCGTCAAAGTGCGCCGAGGCAATGATGGCACGCTTTTTTGACAAAACCGAAACGGATAAATCAGGCAATGTTTACGGTATAAGAAAATGCAGAAAAAAGAATGCAAAATGCCTGCTTCTTGATGCGCATATTGATGAGATAGGTCTTATCGTGACGGGAGAAGAAAACGGATTTTTGCGGTTTGACACTCTCGGCGGAGTGGATCCCCGCATACTTCCGGCGTGCGAGGTGACCGTTCTTACGGTTCCGCCGAAAAGCGGCGTTATAACGGTATGCCCGCCGCATCTTCTCACGCGTGAGGAGATGGATAGCGCGCTTGATATTTCGGATTTGTTCATTGATATCGGTGCGGAGAAAGAGAGCGGAGTTGCGGTCGGAACACCTGTTGTGTTTAATTCAGAGCCTGTGCGGCTTCGTGACGGATATATATCCGCACGCGCTCTTGATGATCGTGCAAGCCTTGCCGCAATTCTTCTTGCCGTGGATATGCTGAAGGGCAAAAAGCTCGGATTTGATATTGTCACGGTTGCAAGTGTTCAGGAAGAGCTTGGCTGCCGCGGTGCAACTGTTGCGGGGTATAAAGTAAATCCTGATTGGGCGATAGCGGTAGACGTTACGCATGCCACAACTCCCGGTGCGGACAAGTCCTCAACGTTCGATGCGGGAAGCGGCGCGGCGATAGGCGTGGGACCGAATATGACGAAGAAAATGTCAGACGCGCTTATCTCTGTTGCAAAGGATAAAAAAATTCCGCATACCGTTGAGGTCTGCTCCGGCCATTCCGGAACAAACGCGTGGACACTGCAGACGGTGCGAGAGGGAATTGCAACGGGGCTTATCTCAATCCCGCTTAAATATATGCACACCCCTGTTGAGACGATTAAGAAAAATGACATTGAGGCTACGGCGAAGCTCATATATGAGTTTGTGCTTTATCTTTCTGCAGGAGGTGCGAAGCTGTGATTGAGACATTGAAGAAGCTGTGCACAATACCCGGTGCTTCCGGCGACGAGGAAAAGGTGCGTGAATTTGTGCGCGAGTGTGTCGCAGAGTGTGCCGACGAAATCCGCGAGGATTCAATCGGAAACCTGTTTGTTCTGAAAAAAGGACAAAAGAGACGCGAAAAGCCTTTTATGGTGTGCGCGCATATGGATGAGGTGGGCATTATAATAAAGGAAATCACCTCGGACGGATATCTCAAATTTGACTTTGTGGGCGGAGTTGATCGCCGCGTGGTTATCGGCAAGCGTGTTTTTGTGGGTGAAAAAGGTATTCCGGGCGTTATAGGAATGCGTGCGGTTCACCTTACCACTCGCGAAGAGAGAAAAAAGGCGCCGAAGCTCTCGGAGCTTTGCATTGATATCGGATGCGAGAAAAAGGCAAAGGCAGAGCGGATAGTACGCCCCGGGGATTATGGCGTGTTTGACAGCGATGTCAAAATGCTCGGCGAGCATAAAATCAAGGCGCGTGCGCTTGATGACCGCTTTGGCTGTGCGGTTATGATTCAGCTTATAAAGGAAGAGCTTCTATACGATACGTGGTTTGTATTCACCGTTCAGGAAGAGGTAGGCTGCCGCGGTGCAACCGTTGCGGCGTATTCGCTGTCTCCGGCATTCGCACTTGTGCTTGAGGGGACAACTGCTGCGGATATTCCGTCCTCGGAAGGCGCGCTGCGCGTATGCGCACCGGGAGAGGGTGCTGTAATAGGCTGTATGGACGGCGGAACAATTTATGACAAAAAGATGTTTTCGCTTCTGCGCGGCATAGCAGAGGAAAAGGGGATAAAGTGGCAGATGAAATCCCGCGTTGCGGGAGGAACGGATGCAAGCCGTATCCATGTATCGCGCGGAGGAGTGAGAACAACATCGCTTTCTCTTGCAACAAGGTATATCCATTCGCCGTCAAGCGTTGCGGATGTGCGAGATATGGAAGCGGTGCTTAAGCTTTCGCGTGAGCTTATAAACTGTGAGGAGGAAATGCTTAATGCTTAGTATAACGGATATTCTGAAAAAGATGTACACGGTCAAATCACCCTCAGGCTTTGAAGGGGAAATGGCACGTGTTATTGCAGAAATGGCAGAGGAAGCCGGGCTTACACATTGCACCGATGCGCTCGGAAACCTCGTTGTGCGTCGTTCCGGTGTGGGAAAACGCGTGCTTTTGGACGCGCATATGGACACGACCGGATTTCTTGCAACATATGTTGACGAAAAGGGATTTATACGTTTTGATGCACTCGGCGGTGTCCCTGTTCCCGAGCTTCACAATACGCCGGTAGAGTTTCTTGACGGAACGCCGGGAACGATTTCATATGAGCAGAAAACAGTGCTCAAGGACAGAAAAATGAGTTCGTTTTTCATTGATATCGGTGCAAAAGACGAAGCGCAGGCGAGAAAATATGTTCTCCCGGGCGATGCGGCGGTATTTGCAGGGGGCTTGCGCGAGCTTCCGGACAAAAGAATTGCGGCACCGTATCTTGATAATCGTATAGGCTGTGCTGTTGCGCTTTATACGATAATGTCGCTTTCGGATTGTGATCTTGATGTGTATGCATCATTTTCCGTGCAGGAAGAGGTCGGCTGCCGCGGCGCGAAAACGGCGGCGTATGCGACGGATGTCGATTTTGCAATTGTGCTTGACGTAACAGATGCTTGCGACACGCCGGGCTTTGACGGCTACAGCGAAGTAAAAATGGGAGGCGGTGCCGCGATAAAGATAATGGACAAGGCGGCAATTGCGCATCCCGCCATAGTTTCTGCACTTATCCGGTGCGCAGAAGAAAACAAGATTTCGTATCAGCGCGATGTCATAACAGTCGGCGGTACGGATGCGGGAAGCATCCACCTTACGAGAAACGGAATTCCGACGGGTGGAATCAGCGTTCCCGTGCGTTATATGCATTCACCGAATGAGGTTGCTGACCTTGAGGATGCGGAAGCGGCGGCAAAGCTTCTTGTCCGTGCGCTTGAGAGCAACGCTATTATATTGTAAGGCTTATTTATGAACAGCGGCGGCATCGGCTTTGTCGCTTTAAAAAAGAAGGGAGATGCAAGAATGTATAATTTTGCGGTAAATGTGGTTTCTGTAACAGCTGCGCAAAGAAAGGGCTTTTATCCCAACAACTCAATTCTACCTGACAGTAATATTATCTCCGTTCCGCCTTTGCACTTATCAATGCATGCTCATACGTTTTATAACTTATCTTATTCTGCAGAAAAGAATCTCATTAGAATAACCCCGCCGAGCTGGCCGCATTTAACAACAAACAGAATAGCTTCAAACGGTTCATACGTCTCTATAAAATTTTATGTTTTGGACAAGGCTCTGGCAGACAGGATAGGAGATAATATGCTTACCTTGACTTGTGACAGTTCCTTAAAAAAATATGTGGAAAATATTATCTCGTTTATAGTGCCTGCATTCAACAGACTTCACCTGAATGACCTTGTGTACAATTTGCTTTTATCAATCCTTTCAAGAAAAGAGCTTGAGCACCATCGCAGGCCGGCAGAGTTGCTCAACACAGACTTCTTTTATCTTGTACAGTATCTGTATAAAAACCATACAGTGGAAATGTCGTGCTCCGATATGGCGAAATTTATGTATCTGGAAAAAAAACATTTCTCCAAAAAATTCAAAGCAGCATTTGGTATCACTCCTATGCGATACCTGTATTCGTTGCGGCTGAATATCTCACTTGAACACCTTTCCTATTCAAACACCCCTGTCTCCGGAGTGGCTGAGAAGGTATGCTTTCGTTCATGCGGAGCTTTCTGCTCTGCGTTCCGCTGCAGTTTCGATATGACACCCACCGAATACCGCAGGCTTGCACAGACGGAGGAAAAGCAATTTCATAACCGCCTGAGGAGAAACTGACCTCTGTGTCATTTTTGTGATAGAGTAGCATAAGCAGAAAGGGTATTTTAAATAAAACACGTTTTGAAAGAATTTCACGCACATTGTTCTATTGAATAATGTGCGTTTTAAATGTTACAATTATGTTATTCAAACTGTTTAAGGTGAGTGGAAAATTGAAATTCGGAGGAGATTGAAAATGAAGAAACTAAACCGTGTACTCAGCTTTATTATTACAGTGGCAATGGTGTTGTCTATGCTCCCGACCTTTGCTATGGCAGCAGTGGGGAGTACGTATACGTACAATTTTAATCCAACAGAAAGTAAAGAAGTTACGTATACTACAAGCACACATACATATGATACAACCATAAAGAATACCGCAGGAGAAAGCGTCTATTCGCCGTGGGCATATGTGAGAAAACATAACCAACAGAGCTCCCATCCGAAAACCATGAATTTTTCTGAAGAATATTCTATGTATACGCGAAGCTATTTAAACGGTTGGATTGCACTGAAAATACGTCTTCCTGAATCGGGTGTATATGATGCAGAGCTTTTTTATACGGCGTATAAATTTAACGGAGGATTCAATATATTCCTTCTTCCAATCGAAACAGAACTTCCGGAAGAAGCCTGTGATTTTTCTGAAAGCTATGCTGACTATCAACTGAATGAAGACGTTGTTTCTCTGTATGCTTCGAGGACTAAAGGTAACAAGTCTACAGAAATAACTACAAAGAAGGATATAACGGTATCAAAGGACGGCGAGGAGTTCTATCTCGTATTTCAGGCAGTAAAGTCAAATATAGAGTTAGGCAGCTCAGAAAAGACTGCCACCTATTACGCATATCTTGAAGGGCTCACGCTTACCAAAACTGCGGATGTCAGCGTGCCCGAGACAGATGTGGAATACTTTGAAAGCGAGGCAAGTTATGGGTTTGGTGTAAACTACTCAGAGCTTAACAACTACGTTTCTGTAGGCACTGTAAGTGCAGGCAACGTAGGCAGTGAGAAAAAGGGAACAAAGCTCGCACTCGAAGCACAGAAAGAAGTAGAAATTGAAGGCACAACATATAAGTTCGTCGGTTGGAAGCGCGGCGGCGCAAGCACAGACGAAAGTATAAAAGATGCGCTCAGCTTCACTTCGTATGTCAGCCACTTAAACGAAGACACGTTTACGCTCTGGTCAAACACATACCTCACGGCAGTTTA
>JAFQVE010000127.1 GCA_017408185.1 Oscillospiraceae bacterium
CATATCCTTGTCGACATTGATACCACAACAAATATGCTTGCATCAGAATTTTGTCCTTCCGAAAGCAGAAAAACCGTGGCGTTTATGAACATCCAGCGTACTTTTCCCATAACGGGAATAATTGTTCCGGATGAACAGTATGTATTCCATGAAAACGAACCGCCAAGCGGTCAGTTCTATTTCTCAAGCGGCGTCGAAAAGCCTATGAATTCGGTTTGCACAGCACATACTTATACCCCGCCTGTGATTGATGCTCCGGAAAACGACAATGATATTCCCGATAACGTTGAAAATCCGGAAGGCGGAGAGATATCGCCCGACGAGCAAGAAAATACCGGAATATCCGACGAAGATTTTGATGTCGATAATCCCACAGATAACAACACGGTTGCTCCTGAAAACGAGCAGCAATCACAGACAGAATAAAAACGGAGTTACACTACTATAATATGGATAGATTTAATTTTTGCGTACCTACTCTTTTCGGACTTGAAGGAATAGCCTCAAAAGAACTCACAAAGCTTGGACTTTCCGATGTCCGTGCTGAAAACGGAAGGGTTACCTTCAACGGAACACTGCAGGATATGGCTCTTGCAAATATCTGGTTGCGTACAGGAGAACGTGTTCTTCTTACATTAGGTTCTTTCCGCGCCACTACCTTCACCGAGCTTTTTGAAGGCGTGAAAGCGCTTCCGTGGGAACTTTTTATTCCAAAAGACGGTGCTTTCCCCGTAAAGGGACACAGCCTAAAATCCAAACTTTTTTCTGTTCCCGATTGCCAGAGCATAATAAAAAAAGCAGTTGTTGAGCGTCTCCGGCAAAAATATTCACTTTCCTGGTTTGAAGAAACCGGAAGCAAGTATCAGATACAGTTTTCAATAATGAATGATACAGCAACGTTATATCTTGATACAACAGGTGCCGGACTTCACAAGCGCGGATACCGCGCTGTTGCCGGTGCTGCACCTCTCCGCGAGACTCTTGCCGCGGCAATGGTTCAGCTTTCAAAATACCGTGGACGCGAGTTCTTCTGTGACCCATTCTGCGGTTCCGGAACCATACTTATAGAAGCGGCAATGATTGCCGAAAACCGCGCTCCCGGTCTTTTGCGCCGCTTTTCAGCAGAAAGCTGGGGAATCTCACCACGAGAACATTGGCACTCTCTTCGTGAGAGTGCGAAAAGCAAGATGTTTTCACGCGATTTCGAGCTTTGGGGAGGAGATATTGATGAAGCTGCCGTTTCCCTTGCAAAAGCAAATGCAAAAAAAGCCGGTGTTGATAAATTTATAACCTTTGAAACATCTGATGCGCGCAACTTCAAACCAAGACATAATAAGGGAATACTCGTTTCCAATCCGCCATACGGTGAGCGTCTTCTGGAACAGCGTGATGCAGAGCGCATTTACAAAGATTTTGGTAATGCTATGAAAGCTTTCCCTGATTTCTCTTCTTATGTAATTACTTCTCATCCCGAATTTGAACATTTCTATGGTAAAAAAGCAGTAAAACGTCGTAAATTGTACAATGGTATGATAAAATGCGAATTTTACATGTACTTTTAAATTTTAACTTTTTGTAAAACAAGCGTTTTTACGCGATATCGAGAGATTTACGTAGTGCGAAGGAGATTACGTGAGCTATTTCGATATATTCACGTTTTTTCGCTTTTTTTGCCAATTTTTAAAAGATCGGCAACTTGCGGAAATTCACAGGTTGTTCTATTATATCATTATAAGAATTAGCACTCACATTCAAAGAGTGCTAAATATATGAGCAAACTATTTAAGGAGGACATAATAATGAAACTCAAACCACTTGCAGATCGGGTAGTTCTCAAAATGGTAGAAGCCGAAGAGACTACAAAGAGCGGCATCATCCTTACAGCTGCAGCTCAGGAGAAGCCCCAGGTTGCTGAGGTACTTGCAGTCGGCCCCGGCGGCAATGTTGACGGCAAAGACGTTGTTATGCACGTCAAGGTCGGTGACAAGGTCATCACAAGCAAGTATTCCGGTACTGAAGTCAAGATTGACGGTGAGGAGCTTATCATAGTCCGTCAGAATGACATTTTGGCTGTTGTCGAATAATTATTTTCTTATTTTATTGTAAAGGTAGGATTTTAAAATGTCTAAAGAAATTCTTTTTTCAGAAGATGCACGCCACGCTTTAGAGCGCGGTATCAATAAGCTTGCAGACACCGTTAAGGTTACACTCGGACCAAAGGGACGCAACGTTGTTCTCGACAAAAAGTTCGGTGCTCCGCTTATCACAAACGACGGTGTTACAATTGCAAAGGAAATCGAACTTGACGACCCGTTTGAAAACATGGGCGCACAGCTTGTTAAAGAAGTTTCCACAAAGACTAACGATATCGCAGGTGACGGTACCACAACCGCTACCCTTCTTGCTCAGGCTATCATCCGTGAGGGCATGAAAAACGTCACTGCGGGCGCAAATCCGATGATTATGAGAAACGGTATCAACAAAGCTGTTTCTGCCGCTGTTGAGGCTGTTAAAGCTGCGTCACAGAAGGTTAACGGATATGAGGATATTTCCCGTGTTGCTGCTGTTTCTTCTGCAAATGAAATGATCGGAACTCTTATTGCTGACGCAATGGAAAAGGTATCTGCAGACGGCGTTATCACCGTTGAAGAGTCTAAGACTGCAGAAACCTACAGCGAAATCGTTGAAGGCATGCAGTTTGACCGCGGCTACATTTCTCCGTACATGGTTACAGATACAGATAAGATGGAAGCTGTTATTGATGACGCTTGTGTTCTTATCACAGATAAGAAGATTTCCAACATCCAGGAAATTCTCCCGCTTCTTGAGCAGATTGTTCAGGCAGGCAAAAAGCTCGTTATCATCGCTGAGGATATTGAAGGCGAAGCTTTGGCAACACTTCTTGTCAACAAGCTCCGCGGCACCTTCACATGCGTAGGTATTAAGGCTCCGGGCTTTGGCGACAGACGTAAGGAAATGCTTAAAGACATCGCAATTCTCACCGGTGGCCAGGTAGTTTCCGACGAGCTTGGTATGGATCTTAAGGAAACAACCTTCGATATGCTCGGCCACGCA